>NZ_DAOKYH010000012.1:0-112230 GCF_035323175.1 Dysgonomonas sp.
TACCGCAATATATACAGAATGAAAGGTCTGAAAATAGCTTCGAAATTGTAGCAAATGGTAAATCTGCTAAAATATATGTTGATTCTGATGATTGGAAAGGAGTAATAATTGCCACAAATAATCTGAGTAACGATATATACAAGGTTTCAGGAACTTCATCACTGGTTATTTCAGGAACTAGCTCTGAAAAAAGATCTATTCTGATAGGAACCATAGGTAAAAGTCGGATTATTGACCAACTAATTGCAGAAAAAAAAATAGATGTATCTGATATTCGCGGTAAGTGGGAATCATTTTTGATAGCAACAGTCGATGGCAATCTTGTTGTCGCAGGAAGTGATAAAAGAGGTACCATCTTTGGCATTTATGATATATCAGAAAAAATAGGAGTATCTCCTTGGTATTGGTGGGCAGATGCACCGATAAGAAAGAACTCTAAACTTTATGTTAAAGCTGGAAGATATGTACAACCCTCTCCAAAAGTAAAATACCGAGGTATATTTATTAACGACGAAGAACCTTCATTCGGAGGTTGGGCACGAAGTAATTTTGGAGGTATCAATTCCAAAATGTATGTTCATATGTTTGAATTATTGCTTCGTCTCAAAGCAAATTATCTATGGCCGGCAATGTGGGGAAAGTCATTTAATGAAGACGACCCGATGAATCCTGTTTTGGCTGATGAATACGGTATTGTAATGGGGACTTCGCACCATGAACCAATGATGCGTTCACACAAAGAATATACATCGCGAAAAGATGAAGTTGGTCCTTGGGATTATTCTACAAATAAAGAGAAATTAGATAAGTTCTTTCTTGAGGGAATTAATAGGAATAAAGGATATGACAATCTTGTGACAATCGGAATGCGTGGTGATGGAGATGTCGCTATGAGTGAAGGAGGGGACGAAGAAAATATGAAGATATTACACCGTGTTATTGACGGTCAGAGAGAAATACTTACTAATGTTTATGGAAAGCACCCTTCCGAGATTCCACAAACATGGGCTATATTTACTGAAGTACAACGCTACTATGATGCAGGTTTCTCTGTTCCCGATGATGTACTGCTCATGTTCTGTGACAATAATTGGGGATATATTCGTCGTATTGCACCTCCTCACGAGAGAGGTAAAGCCGGAGGATGCGGTCTTTATTATCATATTGACATGAATGGTGGACCATGGAATGATCGTTGGATAAATACCACCACTATACCCAAGTTGAGAGAGCAATTTAACCTTGCATATAAAAGCGGTCTCGATGCACTTTGGGTAGTAAATGTAGGGGATCTTAAACCTAAAGAACTTCCAATTGACTTTATAATGCGTTATGCATGGAATCCTGATGCTATACCGGCAGATAAAGTGCAAGATTATACAGTCAACTGGGCTGAAAATATTTTTGGAAAAGAATATGCAGAAGATATTGCAGATATTGTTTCCAAATATGCAAAATATAACCTTTGGCGAAAACCCGAAGTTCAGGCAACGACTATCTTTAGTCATGTAAATTATCATGAAGCAGACAGAGTACTGAAGCTATGGCACGATATTGTAGCCAAAGCGGAAGCAATACAACAAAAAATACCTGCGGAAGCGCAAGACGCCTATTATCAGCTTGTACTATACCCGACTAAAGCATCCGCTGGAGTCGCTGAAATATATTTAGCATCCGGTAAAAACAATCTCTATTCCAGACAAGGACGCACTAGCGCAAATGATTATGCAGCAAGAGCACGGGAGTTATTTAAAATCGACGAAGAACTTAGTGATTATTATAATGAAAAGATAGCCAATGGTAAATGGAAGGATATGATGCTGGACAAACATATTGGCTATGAGAAATGGTTCATGCCTAAAGAAAATAAACTACCCGATCTCATAGAAGTAAAAGCACTGGGAAATCCGACAATGGGAGTTGCAGTAGAAGGATCAGAAGAAGCATGGTCGAAAGCAATAGGGAAAGTAAAGTTGCCTGTGTTTGATTTCTTAAATGACAAATCTTATTATATCGATATATTTAACAAAGGAGTCGGGACTTTCGATTTTACGGCCAAAGCGGATAAACCTTGGATTAAATTAAGCAATAATAAAGGTAAAGTCAATAAAGACTTTCGTTTACAAGTTGAAATTGATTGGAATTTATTACCTAATGGAAAAGCAGACGGTATTATAAATGTAAAACAAGGTAAGATAACTATACCTGTCGAGGTGAGTGCAATAAAATCTTCAATGCCGGATACTAAAGAGAATTATTTTGGTGGGTTCATTGGCGAATTTACTATTCCTGCCAATAAATATAATGCTAATATATCAGGACGTGATGCAGAATGGATAACATTACCAGATTTGGGAAGAGGAGAAGCGTGTATGGGAATTTATCCGGTAACAGCACCAAGTGTAACTCCAGAGAAAGCACCTGTGTTGGAATATAAAATATATCTTCCAAAATCGGGTAAAACAACAGTTTGCCTTGGTATCTTACCCACACAAGATGTTTATCCACAAAGGGGACTGAGAATTGCTGCTGCTTTAGATGATCAGACTCCTCTGATTCTTGATGCTCGTAAAGGGCTTGTCGATACATTTGGAGAATACAATAAAGAAAACTTGGCAAAATCTACTGTATTGAAACCATTGCCTCCAGTGAACCGTGATTTAGCATTAATATCTCATAACAAACATTTCAGAAATGAAATTTTTGATAATATCCGCTGGTTGGATGTCGAGTTTGATGTTGATGAACCAGGCATCCATACGTTGAAAGTGTTTATGGTGGATCCGGAGGTCGTTCTTGAAAAGATTATCGTAAATCCCGATAACCAGTACCCTAGCTACTTTGGTGCTATACCAAAGTCGTTTTAAAATAATATGACAAAAACATTTAAATAAATATAAAGTGAAGAAGATGAACTTAAAATCGAATTTATTAAAAAAGTATAGGTTAATAATATTAATAGCTTATCTCATACTCGTATCCATATCAGGAGTATGTTCTGTTCTAGAAAATGGAAAAGCTCTATCTACAGGTGTTCCTATATTTACAAACTTCGTATATCAAGGGAATGATGAGGTTTATAATGAAAATCCATTAAAACTGGACGAATTTTATAATCCTATTCTTCAAGGGTGTTATCCTGATCCTAGTATTACTAGTAAAGGTGATGATTATTATTTAGTTTGCTCGTCTTTCTCTATGGTTCCGGGAGTACCAATTTTTCATTCCAAAGACTTAGTTAACTGGACGCAGATAGGGCATGTGCTCGATCGACCTTCGCAATTGAAGGTAGAAACAGCGGGCATAAGTATGGGAATATATGCTCCTGCTATCAGGTATAACAAATATAATGACACCTTTTACATGATTACAACCCAGTTTGCAGGTGGATTTGGTAACATAGTAGTAAAGACGAAGGATCCTCTTAAAGGATGGAGTGATCCAATCAAACTTAAATTTGATGGTATAGATCCATCTATTTTCTTTGATGATAATGGAAAGGCTTATGTGGTACATAATGACGCTCCGAATAAAGGAGACGAACTGTATAGTGGACATCGCGTGATCAAAGTTTGGGAGTATGACTTGGAAAATGATCAGATAATTCCGGGGAGCGATCAGATTGTAGTCAATGGAGGAGTAGATATAAATAAAAAACCGATATGGATCGAAGCCCCTCATATTTATAAAAAAAATGGTAAATATTATCTGATGTGTGCAGAAGGGGGAACAGGAGGCTGGCATAGTGAAGTAATCTTTGTGAGTGACTCACCTAAAGGGCCTTATACGCCTGCACCAAGCAATCCTATTTTAACCCAGAGGTATTTTTCTCCAAACAGAAAGGATAAAGTGGATTGGGCAGGTCATGCAGACCTAATAGAAGGTCCGGATGGAAAATATTATGGTGTTTTCCTTGCTGTTCGTCCAAATGAGAAGAGTCGTGTAAATACGGGACGTGAGACATTTATATTACCTGTCGATTGGACTGGTACATTCCCGGTTTTTGAAAATGGACTTATACCTATGGAACCTAAATTAAAAATGCCGAAAGGAGCTCACAACCGAACCGGAGATAACGGCTTTTTGCCGAATGGAAATTTTACATTCGCAGATAATTTCTCATCAGATAAATTAGACTATAGATGGATTGGCGTAAGAAGCTGGCGTGAAGACTTTGTTAAATTAACCAAGAAAGGACTACAAATAAATCCTTTCTCAGTCAACATTAAAGAAGTAAAACCAATATCGAGTTTGTTTTACAGGCAACAACATAAAAATTTTACAGTCACAGTTGCATTAGACTATTTGCCAAAGTCAGAAAATGATCTGGCAGGAATCACATGTTATCAGAGCGAATCATTCAATTATGTATATGGCGTTACCAAAAAAGGGAATGACTATTATTTAGTTTTGGAAAGAACGCAAAAAGGACAATCAATAATCATAGCCAGTGAAAAAATAGATGTAAAAAATCCAATTCGTTTACAGGTATCTGCCAAAGGGGACGAATACAGATTCAATTTTTCTACTGATAACAACAACTTTAAGAATTTAGGAGGAACGGTATCCGGTGATATTCTTTCTACTAATGTTGCCGGTGGATTTACGGGTGCCTTGATAGGATTATATGCAACGGCAGCAAATGATATCAGACTATAAGTCTTCCTTTTTAATAGAGAACGAAAACTTATTACGATTCTAAATAAAGTGAAAATATGGAAAAGGTGAGATTTTATATCGTAACTATCTTAATTTTATATACAGTCAATACTTGGGCGCAAGATACTAGATTGTGGTATGACACGCCTGCCAAAATATGGGAGGAGGCTTTGCCTATAGGAAACTCAAGGCTTGGAGCAATGGTGTATGGTATTCCGGAAAAGGAAGAGTTGCAGTTGAATGAGGAAACAATTTGGGGTGGGGGGCCATATAGGAATGACAATCCAGATGCTTTAGGAGCATTACCTAAAGTACGGGAATTGATATTTGAGGGAAGAACCAGAGAGGCTGATCAACTGATAAACCAAACATTCTTCACTAAAACTCATGGAATGCCTTTTCAAACAGCAGGTAGCGTTATCCTCAATTTTCCTAGTCACCAAAACTATCAGGATTATTATCGGGAACTCGATTTAGACAGAGCTTTAGCAACTACACGTTATACCGTAAACGGAGTAAAGTACACTCGTGAAGTCTTTTCATCATTTGCCGATGATGTGATCGTTATGCGGATTACAGCGGAGAAGAAAGGAGCTCTTAATTTTGAGACTGAATATACTAATCGTTCCCAACATTCTATCTCTAAGAAGGATAACATATTGATACTGGAAGGTAAAGGATCAGATCATGAAGGTATAGAAGGAAAAATTCGTTATCAAATACATACGCTGATAAAAAATCAGGATGGGAAGGTCGAAGTTACAGATAGTAAAATCTTGATATCTAATGCTACGGTAGCGACTATCTATATTTCGATGGGAACAAATTTTGTTGACTACAGATCTGTCGAGGGCGACCCCGCTAAGAAGGCTTCAGATGCTTTGGCTAAAGCTCTCAAAACGGATTATATATCGGCACAGAAAAAGCATTCTGATATTTACAGTAAACAATTCAACCGATTCAAACTAGACTTAGGTAGTGTGCCCGAAGCCGAAAAATTGCCGACTACTCAGAGGATTATAGATTTTCAGAAAAATCAAGATCCGTCACTAGTTACATTATTGGCACAGTTTGGTCGTTATTTGCTGATATGTTCGTCTCAGCCCGGAGGACAGCCAGCCAACCTGCAAGGTATCTGGTGTAATAGTATGTATCCGGCTTGGGATAGTAAGTATACCATTAATATTAACGCTGAAATGAATTACTGGCCGGCAGAAGTAACCAATCTTAGTGAAACTCACTTACCAATGATTGAGATGATAAAAGATCTGTCGGAGAGTGGTCGCCAAACCGCAAAAGTGATGTATGGTGCAAATGGATGGGTTGCACACCATAATACTGATATATGGCGTGTAACGAGTCCTATCGATTTTGCAGCGGCCGGCATGTGGCCTACAGGGGGAGCATGGTTGATTCAACATCTTTGGGAACACTACCTTTTTACGGGTGATAAGAAATATTTAGCAGAGGTTTATCCTGCCATGAAAGGTTCTGCAGACTACTTTCTTTCTTCGTTGGTAGAACATCCCCAATATGGTTGGATGGTTGTTAGTCCTTCAGTCTCGCCTGAACAAGGGCCAATGTCTGCTGGCTGTACGATGGATAATCAACTAGTCTTTGATGTATTGACCAGAACAGCGCAGGCAAATAATATTTTAGGTGAAAATGAGGCATATCGAAATCAACTATTATCTATGGTAAGCAAATTACCGCCTATGCATATAGGAAAATACTCTCAGTTGCAGGAATGGCTCGAAGATAAAGACGATCCGAAAAACGAGCATCGTCATGTTTCGCATTTGTATGGCCTGTATCCCGGTAACCAAATATCACCATATACCAATCCCGAGCTATTCGAGGCTGCCCGAAATTCTTTAATATACAGAGGAGATATGGCTACAGGATGGTCTATTGGGTGGAAGGTAAATCTTTGGGCTCGTCTGCTCGATGGCAACCATGCATACAAAATAGTGAGTAATATGCTTACATTGGCAGGAAAAGGGAATGAAGATGGACGGACATACCCTAATATGTTTACTGCCCATCCTCCTTTCCAGATTGATGGGAATTTTGGGTTAACAGCAGGTATTGCAGAAATGCTTATTCAAAGTCACGATGGAGCTGTTCACCTGTTACCAGCTCTTCCGGATGTGTGGAAAGACGGATCAGTATCTGGAATAATGGCACGCGGTGGATTTGAAATATCGATGCAATGGAAGAATGGCCAAGTTTCGGAGATTTCAATATTATCGAAGCTTGGTGGTAATTTGCGTATTCGTTCGCATACTCGATTATCTGGAAAAGAATTGAAAATAGCGGAAGGTAATAACTCTAATCTTTTTTTTGCTCCGGCAGATATAGCAAAGCCTATTATATCTCAAGAGGCTTCATTAAAAGGAATTTCACTAAAAGAAACATTTGAATATGACGTTCCTACCCAAGCAGGAAAGAAATATACTTTTTTACAAAAACGTTCCTTGTAAAATGACTTTAATATGAGAAAGAGTTATAGCTTAATTTTATTATTCTTTTTCTGTATGATAACTCATTCAGATTTAAGAGGGCAGATCGATAGTATTCGAGTTGGGGAAATAAATAGAAAACTGATAGTTTATGCTCCGCACAAAATCCCTGAAAATCGACCTTTGTTAATTTCAATACATGGAGCCGGTCAAGATGCGAATTATCAGCAAAGCCAAGCTAAATATGAATCAATTGCAGATACAGCAAAGTTTATAGTAGTCTATCCTGTAGGGATCAATAAAAGGTGGGATATATCCGGAACAAAGGATATTGAATTTATAGACGCTATAATTGATCAGATGTATAGTCGTTATAAAATTGATCGAAGTCGAATTTATCTGTCGGGTTTTTCGATGGGAGGGATGATGACATATTATGCAGCTACTAAAATTGCAGATAAGATTGCTGCTTTTGCGCCCGTTGGAGGATATTTGATGAGAGGTCCTAATACAGCGAGTTCTCGTCCGATACCAATTATTCATGTGCATGGAACAGATGATGATGTTGTACCTTATGATAGTAGTCTAGTGTCTGTAAGGGCCTGGGCGGCAAGGAATAACTGTTCTTCGGAAGAGCAAATTACCAGTCCTTATCCGTCAGAAAAAGAAAATTCATGCGCTACAAAGAGTTATTGGGGACCTGGAGATAACGGGGTAGAAGTAGTTCTGTTAACTTTGAAAGGGAAAGGACATTGGCATTCTACAGATGTCAATTGTGTCAATTCGAGTGAGGAGATCTGGAACTTTTTGAAAAAGTATTCTTTAGACTCTATAGAAAAATAAAACAGAGTTTTCAGCTCTATTTTTTAATTTTAGTATTTAGTATCAATGAAAAAGATAGTTTTCCTTATATTTATTGTAATTGCTTTTGGAGGTTGTAAAACTTTCGATAAAAAAGTAACCAAATTTACGAATCCTGTAATGTGGGCTGATGTACCTGATATGTCGGCTACCCGAGTCGGAGATGATTTTTATCTGATAAGTACTACTATGCATCTAATGCCGGGTGCTCCTGTTATGAAATCAAAAGATTTAGTTAATTGGGAAATAGTGAGTTATGTTTTTGATAAACTAACAGACACACCCAAATATGACCTGAAGGAAGGTACTGTTTACGGACGAGGACAATGGGCTTCATCGATCCGTTACCATAATGGGAAATATTACGTTTTGTTCTCTCCTAATGATGAGCCATATAAAGCTTATATATATTCTACAAACGATCCTTCGACAAAATGGGAACTGGTTTCACGCACTCAGCATTTTCATGATGCATCTCTTTTTTTCGATGACGATGGACGGGTATACGTATTTTCGGGTACAGGTTCATTAAAAGAACTTAAGAGTGATCTTTCGGGCGTAAAAGAAGATGGTGTAAGTATGCATGTTTTTGAACGTGATGAAGAAGAAACAGGACTACTGGAAGGCAGTCAAGTGATTAAATATAACGGAAAATATTATCTGCTGATGATCTCTTGGCCTAGGGGAAAACCTCGCCGGCAAGTCTGTTATCGTGCTGATGAAATTACCGGGCCTTATGAAAAGAAAGTCATATTGGAGGACAACTTTGCAGGTTTTCCTTATGCAGGACAAGGCTGTTTGATTGATGATAAAAATGGAAATTGGTATGGTCTCATTTTTCAAGATCGGGGAGCTGTTGGTCGTGTTCCTCTTTTAATGCCATGTCGTTGGGTTGATGGATGGCCTATGCTAGGTGATGAATCAGGAAAAGTCCCTATAATAGGGGAAATTCCACTGGCAAAGCATGACACAGGCAAACGTATAGTTGAGAGTGACGATTTTAAAAGCTTGCAATTGAAGATTAATTGGCAATGGAATCATAATCCGATTGATGAAGCTTGGTCTTTAATAGAGCGTCCGGGATATTTAAGATTAAAAACTAATAGAGTTGTAGACAATCTATATGCTGCTCCTAATACGATTACACAAAGAATGGAAGGACCTCAATGTCGCGGAGTTGTATCTATCGATATAGCAAATATGAAAGATGGAGATGTTGCCGGATTTAGTGCATTTAATGGACATTCGGGTATTTTATCCATTACAAAAGATGGGAATACGAAATATTTGGCAATGTCTACAAATGTTGTAAACTTGGAAGATCGAAGCAAGTCTATCCTTGGTGTAGATATAGAAGAAAAAGAACGTATGAAATTTGATTCAGATATTATTTACCTGCGTATTGATGCTGATTTTGACCTAAATAAAGATATCGCTTCGTTTTATTACAGTTTAGACAATAAGGAGTGGAAGAAAATAGGAGATGATTTTAAAATGATATTCGATTATAAGAAACTTTTTATGGGTACTAAATTTGCTATCTTCAATTATGCAACCAAGGCCAATGGAGGATATATTGATGTGGATTTCTTTGAATATAAGAAAAGTGATAATAAGGCATATTGAATATGAATCAGATTAAAATTCTTTTATTTATTGCATTTTGTTCAGTTTCTATATTATCATCCGAAGCGAAAAATCCTCCCAGATTGAAACAGAATATCAACCGTGAATGGAAATTTATTCTCTCTGATATTTCCGGAGGAGAATCAGTAGGATTAGATACAAAAGAGTGGACAGATATACATCTGCCTCATTCATTCTCCATTCCATATTTTATGTGGTATAAAGTTTATAACGGATATGGATGGTATCGTAAGACGGTAGATATTCCCCAAGATTGGAGTGATAAAAATATTTCTCTGGAATTTGAAGGAGCTTTTATCGAAACTGAGGTTTACGTCAACGGTGATTATTTAGGAAAACATGTAGGAGGTTACACCGGATTTTATTTTGATATTACAAAGCATCTAAATCCCGGTAAAAATGTAATTGCAATACGGGTAAATAACCTGTGGAAGCCGGATGTTGCACCACGTGCCGGAGATCATCAATTTAGCGGAGGAATATACAGAGACGTATACCTGAATATTACAGATAAAGTTCATGTAGATGTTTATGGCACATTTGTTTACACACCTTTAGTCGATAAAGAACGGGCTCTTTGCGAAGTACAGACTGATATCTGTAATAATTATAAAGAAGATAAAACCTGTACAATAAAGACAGAAGTCTTTTCTCACGAAGGTACAATTGTTGCCAAAAATCAATCTGTTGAGACGATTAATGGAGCTGAAACGAAAAAGATTAAGCAAATTCTTCCTGAAATAAAAAAGCCGGAACTATGGAGTCCCGAATCCCCGAAACTATATAAAGCAATCACAACTGTTTTGATAGAGGGGAAAGAAATAGATCGTTATGAAACTCCTTTTGGAATACGTTGGTTTGAATGGACATCCGACAGAGGCTTTTTCCTCAATGGTGAGCATTATTATCTTATGGGAGCTAATGTTCATCAAGATCATGCCGGATGGGGAGATGCCGTTACCAATGGTGCCATACGCAGGGATGTACAAATGATAAAAGATGCCGGATTCAATTGTATACGAGGCTCTCATTATCCACACGATCCGGCTTTTTCTAAGGCTTGCGATGAGATAGGGCTTATTCTGTTTCAGGAAAATGCTTTTTGGGGAACAGGTGGTGCTTATGGAGATCGTTTCAGTTGGACCCCTCCTACATCCAGTGGCTATCCTAACAATCCGGCATATAGGGCAAACTATGATAAAAGCGTCTTGAAGCAATTGAAAGAAATGATTAAAATACATAGAAACAGTCCTTCTATTGCTGCATGGAGCATGTCTAACGAACCATTCTTCTCGGACGGAGAAACATACGGAACGATGAAAAATCTGCTGAGGGTTGCTACTGACAGTTCACGCATATGGGACCCAACCCGTGAAGCAGCAATAGGTGGAGCACAACGCGGAGAAATAGACCGATTGGGAAATAATGCTATTGCATTCTATAATGGAGACGGGGCGTCTCGTGAGGAATTTCAGAATCCGGGAGTTCCCAATCTGGTTTCAGAATATGGAAGTACTACGGCTTATCGTCCGGGGCGTTTTTTTGCCGGATGGGGTGATATCGAAAAATCTCCGCAGGAAAGTAAAGACCCATGGAATCCTCCGGCATGGCGTAGCGGACAGATTATATGGTGCGGTTTCGATCATGGAACTATTTTTGGGACATGGTTGGCAACAATGGGTATGATAGACTATTTTCGTTTACCTAAAAGGCAGTATTATTGGTATGTAGAAGCCCTAAAGAAAGGTAACCGAAACCCGGTAGAGCCTGAATGGCCTAAAGAAGGAATCCCTGCGAAACTAAGTCTGAAGGCAAGCAATAAAATCATTACTTCAACAGATGGAACAGACGACGCTCAGTTGATTGTTACAGTATTGGATGCATCAGGCAAACATATAAGTAATAATGTTCCGGTTGAGTTTCGTATAATCTCAGGTCCCGGAGAATTTCCTACCGGACGAGTTATCCGTTTTATGCCACCATCTGAAGACGAAGCCTCTGATATTTTTATCCGCGATGGGCAGGCTGCTATTACTTTTCGTTCATATCATGCCGGAAAAACGATTATCGAGGCCTCGTCTCAAGGATTGGGATCTGCAACTATTGAGATTACGACAAAAGGAAGTCCTACATGGATTGAAGGTGTTACCCTTCCTGTGGTAGACCGTCCGTATAAAAGATATGAAATAGAATCTGTCGTGCAGAAATTGAGTACGCAAGAAATGCTTTTGGCTACATATAGACCGACTTGGGTAAGTTCGTCTTTGACTGGAACCAGCAAAGCCAATGTGAATGACAATGATTCCTATACAGTTTGGAGACCAACAGATGAGGATAAGGATAAATGGTGGAAGTTAAACTTTGAAGCTTTATATTGTATCAACAAAATACAAGTTGAACTACTTCCGGGAGAAGTTGTCTATCGATACAAAATAGAAGTGTCTACAGATGATGTCAGTTGGCAAGAGGTTATAGCCGACCGGGCAGCAGAGAAAGATTCCAAGATTCGGACTTTTGATGGTGACTTTGGCTGTGATATTGCCTTTCTCCGAATAACATTTATTTCTGATAAAGCTGGTTTGGCTGAGGTGAAAGTCGGCGGTAAAAGTCGAAAATAATAAAAAGTTATTGTTGAAAAATGAAGATATATAATATTGTATTTGCGTTTCTAATTATATTGGGATCGTGTAATAGTAAAAACAATAAAGAAAGCTACGATAGTACAACGAAAGAAACAACACAAAGTTTTCGTTATACGAATCCTCTAACAAGAGATACAATGATCTCGATGCGTGACCACTGTATTATTAAGGTTGACGATAAATGGTATTGTACTGGGACATCCAATCCTGTTTGGACAGGACTAAACCCAGGTGTGCGGCTGTTGGTCTCTGATGATTTGATCAATTGGGAGCATCATTCATGGCTGATAGATGCCGAAAAGTTACCCAAAGATTGTCCCTATAATGGTCGCTTCTGGGCTCCCGAAATTCATTTCATACAAAACAAATACTGGCTGACGGTAAACAGTGGTAAGGTTACAGAAGAAGATCCTAAAGGGATGAGTACACATAGTGTTTGGTTGTTTTCCTCTGATAATGTAACAGGACCATATGCGTTAGTGAATGGACCTCTAACCCCCCAGTATAATAATGATGCAACCTTGTTTGAAGATGAGGATGGACAAACATATTTTTATTGTAGTGGAAACGGGCTTTTTCAGGCAAAAATAGATTTAAGTACAGGAACATTAATAGGAGGTGCAGAAAAGTTCTTGGACAAGAGATCTCCCGATAATCCCGATTGGATGATTGGTGGTATAGAAGGTCCTTTTGTTATAAAAAGAGATGGCATATATTTTATGTTCTTTTCATCCTGGACTCGCGGCTATGAAGTTGGTCTCTTGAAATCAAGGACTCCTCTAGGACCGTGGGAGATGGTTTCTCGCGAACCTATTTTTGGAACCAGAAAGAAAGGTTATCGTCCAGAACTAGCCATCGAAGGTGGATACTCGCATCTGAAATTTCAAAATTCGGAAGACCCTTATTGCGAAACAGGACATAATGCATTATTCATAGGTCCGGATGAAAATATTTGGACTTCATGCCATTATTTGATGTATGACAAGCGTCCTTATCCATATTGTACCGACTTGAAGGATTGGGAAAAGACTCCGCAATTAGGTATAGAACCTGTACATTACAGAGATGGTATGTTTTACATTAATGGCCCTACATGGACAGAGCAAATAATAGAATATTGATTATTTCTATTCTTTATGAAAAATTAGCAAAAAAATATAGAAAAATTGGTGGATAATGTATTATTTATAAACTTTCATATACTAATAGAGTCTGTGAAAAATAAATTCTCTCGTTTTAGGCTCATGCCTGAATTTTGATGTTTGGAGATGAAACGACGAGTCTTACTTTACTGATTTTATAAATGAATACCTAATTATAAAACAGGTAATACACCTGCTTTTATTAAAGCGCAAACCTTTGCGTATCTTTTTTGAATTGTCTATTGATGAGATTAGGTTTTTGAAAATATATTTGTATAATAGGTTTGTTAATTCAATAAAATTTATGCGAGACTTAAATAGGCAAACAGCTTTTAATCGGGTTCGTCCGGAACGTATTATTCAATTTGGCGAAGGTAATTTTCTTCGCGCTTTTGTGGATTGGATTATATGGAATATGAATGAAAAAACTAATTTCGATAGCAATGTCGTAGTAGTACAACCGATTCCTAATGGAATGGTGGATACCCTTAATGCTCAGGATGGCTTATATCACCTTATACTGAAAGGTTTATGCAATGGCGAAGCTATACATAACACACAACTGATAGATGTTATCAGTCGTGGCATAAATCCATATACCCAATTCGAGGAATATCTTAAGCTAGCTGTCAATCCAGATATACGCTTTGTAATATCTAATACTACAGAAGCAGGCATATCATTTGACCCCGATAATAAATTTGAAGATAAACCTGCAAATAGCTATCCAGGAAAACTCGTGCAATTACTGTATCACCGTTTCAAAAAATATGATGGGGCAAAAGATAAGGGTCTTATTATTTTCCCTTGCGAATTGATATTTGACAACGGAAAAGTATTAAGACAGTGTATCGATAAATATATCAAACATTGGAATTTGGGAGAGGAATTCAACGAATGGGTAAAACAATGTTGCTATATATATAGTACACTTGTCGATCGGATTGTTCCGGGCTATCCTCGAGAAACAGCAGTTCAGATAAAAGGACAAATTGGTTATAATGATTGTCTGCTAGATGAGGGTGAAATATTTCACCTTTGGGTGATAGAAGCACCACAAAGTGTCGCAAAAGAGTTCCCTACCGATAAAGCAGGATTGAATGTTTTGTTTGTTCCTAGTGAAGAACCATATCATGAGCGTAAAGTAACATTATTAAATGGTCCTCATACTGTACTTTCTCCGGTCGGATATTTATCTGGATTAGATACTGTTCGCCAATGTGTAGAGGATGAAATTATAGGAGCTTATGTTCAAAAAGTAATGTTTGAAGAATTGCTTCCTACTCTTAATTTGCCAAAAGAGGAACTGATTCGGTTCTCTAACGATGTGCTCGACCGTTTTCGTAATCCTTATATAAAACATCAACTAACGAGCATTATGCTTAACTCTTTTTCTAAATTTAAAACTCGAGATCTTCCAGGATTGAAAACATATTCTAACCGTAAAGGTTCCTTACCAGATGGTATCGTATTAGGGCTAGCTGCAATCATCTCTTACTATAAAGGAGGGAAGCGTGGAGAGGATATTATTGTTATTCAAGATGAACCGAAAATTGTAGATATGCTTCAAAGACTTTGGGCAACAGGCTCAACACGTCAGGTTGCCGAGGGAGTTCTTGGTACACAGTTTATATGGGGCGAGAATCTTAATAATGTATCGGGACTTACCGATCAAATAACAAGTTACCTTGATGCTATACAGCAGAAAGGAATAAAAGAAGTAGTAAAGGAGATCCTTTGATGAGTAAATTTATAAAGATCAATCCTGCCGACAATGTTATTGTTGCTATAGATACAATATCAGCAGGTCAGAAGCTATCGATAGATAATATATCGTTTACAGTACTCGAAGATGTCCCTACAGGACATAAGATAGCCTTACAGAATTTTACAATTGGAGATAATATTGTCAAATATGGTTTTCCTATTGGTCATGCATTTAAAGATATCAAACAAGGTGCACTTGTCAATGAGAAGAATATAAGAACTAATCTTGATGGTGTTTTAGAGTATAATTATGAACCGCAGGATGTTTGTGCTGAATCTGTAAATGAGATCCTTACAATTAAGGGTTATCGTCGTAAGAATGGAACCGTTGGTATCCGCAATGAGATATGGGTTATTCCTACTGTAGGATGTGTAAACGGGATCATAAAAGAACTGGTCAATGATTTGAAAACTGAAACCGGATGCAAAGGAATAGATGCAATTGTAGCCTATCCGCATAACTACGGTTGCTCTCAGCTTGGCGAGGATCATGAGAATACACGTAAAATACTTCGCAATATGGTTTTACATCCTAATGCCGGAGCTGTTCTTGTAGTAGGGTTAGGGTGCGAAAATAATCAGCCTGCTGCTTTTCGCGAGATGCTTGGCGAATACGATGCGGATCGTGTCAAATTTCTTGTTACTCAGAAAGTAAATGATGAGCATGAAGAAGGTCTGAAAATTCTGCGCGAACTTTACAATTTGGCTTCAGAAGACCGTCGAGTTGATGTTCCTTTAAGTGAATTGAAAATAGGATTGAAGTGTGGTGGATCTGACGGATTTTCTGGAATAACAGCGAATCCATTATTAGGTGTATTTTCAGACTTTCTTGTTGCACAAGGAGGGACAACAGTCCTGACTGAAGTTCCTGAAATGTTCGGTGCTGAAACGATACTAATGGGACGTAGCCAGAATAAAGAGGTTTTTGAGAAGACAGTTCATCTGATAAACGATTTCAAAGAATACTTTATACAGAATAAGCAATCGATATACGAAAACCCTTCACCTGGAAATAAGGCTGGAGGTATATCCACCTTAGAAGAAAAATCGCTCGGGTGTACACAAAAATCAGGTACGTCAATAGTAAAAGATGTTTTGATGTATGGAGACCTCCTTAGAAAGAGTGGATTAAATCTATTAAGTGCACCCGGTAACGATCTTGTAGCAAGTACAGCTCTGGCAGCATCAGGTTGTCATATAATATTGTTTACAACAGGTAGGGGAACACCTTTTGGCACATTTGTCCCAACTATGAAAATCTCGACTAACAGTAATTTGTATAATCATAAACAAAATTGGATAGATTTCAATGCCGGGACATTGCTCGAAGGCGAAACGATGAAAGATCTAAGTAAACGTTTTATCGAATATGTAATAAAGGTGTCCAATGGAGAGCTTGTAAATAATGAAAAAAAAGATTACAGAGAAATTGCAATATTTAAGACAGGAGTTACTCTTTAGCTAATTTCAAGATAGAGGTTCTAACCTGATATGTTTTTTACAGAAGATTTCCTGATTGACAAAATGCAAGGAATAATAATCTGTTGAACTTTATTACTCCCTTTAATTTGTCTAAGGAGCAATTTGCATGCTGTTCCTCCCATTTTATACGTTTGATGAGTCATAGCCGTTAAAGGAGGATCTACGTAGTTGGAATGCATCTCGTCTGTATACCCGATTAGAGCAATGTCCTCAGGTATTCTTAGTCCCCATTCCCTAATAGCTTTCATCGCTCCAAAAGTCAAGCTGTCTGTCATACCTAGAATTGCATCAGGAGGATTAGTTAATGCCAATAATATGCGAGTCCCTTCATAACCTGTTTCATAACTTATTTTTTTACAAAATACGAGTTCTTTTTCTATTGGTATCTTATTTTCTCGTAAAGCCTGAAGATATCCATGTTTTCGTTGTTTAACTATTTCAAGGTGGTTTGCTCCTCCTATAAAAGCGACTCTCTTTGAACCCGTTTCAAAAAAATGGTTTGTCGCTCTTTGTGCAGATTCGACATTGTCAGTTATAACAGATGAGAATTTTTCTTTGAGACAAATCCGGTCAAAAAACACTAAAGGCACATTTTGCTCAAGTAAAACATCAAAATGAGAGTAATCTGTTGTTTCCTGTGAAAGACACGCAATTATGCCCTCGACCCTGATGTTAATCAAATCTTCGAGACATTGCTTTTCCTGTTCATATTGCTCATATGAAGATGTAATAATTGTCGAATAACCGTTTTTTCGTGCAATATCATTGATCCCACTAATAATAGACGAATAATAATGGGTGACTATATCGGGAACTATTATGCCTATTATTCTCGGTGAGTTTTTTAGCAAACTCATAGCAAAGGGATTAGGCCGATAATTTCGTTTTCGGGCTAAAGCTTTTACCTTATCTGTAATTTCCTTACCGACTTCGGGACTATTTTTTAGAGCCCGAGATACTGTAGAGATTGATACTCCCAATTCCTTAGCCAAATCTTTTAAAGAAATAGGTCTTATCTTTTGCATAGTGTATATAATAATTAAAGAATAAAGATACATAAATGCAAATTAAGCGCAAAGGTTTGCGTTCGATTTTATACTTACTAAGGTTGAAGAAAATGCATGATGTTATATTTTTGAATAATAACAATTATTTAAAATAATATAGTGGAATACAGAGAAATAGGAAAGACCGGAATGAAAGTCTCCAATCTTAGCTTCGGTGCCTCATCATTGGGAGGTGTTTTTCATCAAATCAAAGAAGAAGAGGGTATAAGAGCTGTACATACAGCAATAGAAAGTGGCATTAATTTTATTGATGTTTCCCCTTATTACGGGTATCTGAAAGCTGAAACAGTGCTGGGTAAAGCATTAAAATGCATTGACCGTAATAAATACTATCTATCGACTAAAGTAGGCCGTTATGGAAAGGATGGGGTAAACCACTGGGATTATTCAGCACAGAAGGCTACCGAAAGTGTCTGTGAAAGTATGGAACGTTTGAATATCGACTATATAGATTTAATCAATGTACATGATATTGAGTTTGCCGACCTGGATATGGTATGTAATGAAACGCTTCCGGCCCTTGTCGAATTAAGAGAAAAGGGTATAGTAAAACATGTGGGTATAACCAATCTTACCCTACGACATTTTAAATATATAATTGATAAGGTTCCGGAAGGAACGGTAGAAAGTGTATTATCATTCTGCCATTATTGCCTCAATGACGATGCATTGACCGATTACATAGACTACTTCGAAACAAAAAAGATCGGAGTAATTAACGCTTCTCCGTTTTCGATGGGATTGCTAACCGAGCGGGGGGCTCCCAATTGGCATCCTGCGCCAAAGCCATTGCAGGATCTGTGCAGAAAGGCTGTTAGTCATTGTAAATCGAAAGGAGTCTCAATTGAACAATTGGCTATAAAATATTCAGTTAGTAATCCACGAATTGCAACTACATTGTTCAGCACGACCCGTCCGGAGGCTGTTATACAGAATATAGCATGGGTAAAACAAGCCCTAGATGAAGAATTGCTACATGAAGTGCAAACGATATTAGCACCTCGTTTCAGAGATACTTGGTTAAACAGTTAAATGTAATGTAAGATGAAAGCTATTACGATATTAGAAGAGAATAAACTCGCGATTGTTGAACGGGAAAAACCAATTCTTAAACAAGGGGAAGTACTAGTCAAGATAAAATATGTAGGATTCTGCGGTTCCGATCTGAATACATTTTTGGGTAAAAACCCAATGGTCAAACTACCGGTAATACCCGGTCATGAAATAGGAGCTATTGTAGAAGCCATAGCAGAAGGCGTACCGGAGAATATACAACGGGGTATGGCGTGCACAGTAAACCCTTATACCAATTGTGGATATTGTTCCTCTTGCCGTAACGGACGGCCTAATGCTTGCCAGTTTAACCAGACATTGGGTGTTCAGCGTGACGGCGCTATGTGCGAATATATTGCTGTACCTTGGCAAAAAGTGATCGTTGATAAAGATATCACCTATAAAAATTTTGCCTTGGTAGAACCGATGAGCGTTGGTTTCCATGCCGTTTCGCGTGCACAAGTAACCGATCTGGATATTGTATTGGTTATAGGCTGTGGAATGATTGGTATTGGCGCTATTGTCCGCGCAGCAATACGTGGAGCCAGAGTCGTCGCAATGGATATGGATGATAATAAATTGAGTCTGGCAAAACAATTGGGTGCAGTTTACACTATCAATTCCAAAACAGAAGATGTACATAATCGCTTACAGGAAATAACAAATAATACCGGCCCCGATGTTGTGATTGAAGCCGTAGGTGTTCCTATTACTTATCAGACAGCAATAAACGAGGTTGCATTTACCGGACGAGTAGTTTGCATAGGTTATGCTAAAACGGAAATAGCCTTCCATACTAAATATTTTGTTCAAAAGGAAATAGACATTAGAGGGTCACGGAATGCTATGCCTGAAGATTTCCGGGCTGTAATGGAATATATGAAACGCGGAATCTGCCCTGTCGATGAACTGATTAGTGGTATATATCGACCCGAACAAGCACAGCAGGCACTGGAACATTGGGTAGAAGATCCGGGTAAAGTGTTCAGAGTACTCATTGAGTTCTAAAAAATTATACATGTATGGAATACAAGATAATCGATGCACATGCCCACCTTTGGCTTAAGCAAGATACGGAAATAAACGGACAGAAAATAAAAACACTCGATAATGGGAAGTCCATATTTATGGGAGAATTACGCCAGATGCTTCCTCCTTTTATCACTGATGGAAGAAACACAGCCGAGGTATTTCTTTCTAATATGGATTATGCACAAGTGTCCGCAGCTGTTATTACTCAGGAATATATAGATGGGCTACAAAATACTTATTTATGGGAAGTACAGAAAAAATACCCGAACCGTTTTCTTTGTTGTGGTATGTTTGATGTAAGGCAGCCGAATTATTTAACACATGCAAAAGAACTAATTGATAGCGGTTTTAAAGCGTTAAAAATACCGGCACAGCGTTTTATTTCATCCGAAGAAAGATTGTATCTCACTTCCGAACCTTTAATGGAAATATTCAAGTTTATGGAAACGAATGACATACTGTTATCCATAGACCTCGCCGATGGAGATGCGCAAGTTGGAGAAATGAAAGAAATTATTTCAGAATACCCCAATCTGAGAATCGCGATCGGACATTTTGCTATGGTAACCCGACCTAAGTGGCAGGAACAAATAAAATTAGCACAAAATAAAAATGTAATGATCGAATCAGGGGGAATCACATGGTTGTTTAATGATGAATTTTACCCATTTAAAGGAGCGGTAAAAGCCATAAAGGAAGCTGCAGATCTGGTGGGGATGGATAAATTAATGTGGGGATCTGATTATCCCCGTACTATTACAGCTATTACATACCGAATGTCATATGATTTTATTTTAAAGTCTAAAGAAATAGAAGAGGAAAATAAAGCGCGGTTTCTTGGATTTAATGCAGAAAAGTTTTACCGATTTAAGAACTTGATTGACCTCCCTTATATTAAAAATATGTCAGAATAGATAATAACTTATATACCATGAAAACAAATAACAAAAACAAATATACCATAACTCTAGCTCTTATATTCAGCTTGTTTTTTATATGGGCTATAAGCAGTAATCTATTGCCTACAATGATAAGGCAGCTGATGAAAACCTTTGAGCTCTCTGCATTCGAAGCATCTCTGACTGAGGCTTCTTATTGGATGGCTTATTTTATATTCCCTATACCAATAGCAATGTTTATGAAACGCTTTAGTTACAAAGCCGGAATTATTGTTGGACTGTTGATTGCTGCTACAGGAGGATTATTGTTTTTTCCGGCAGCATCTATACAACAATACTGGGCTTATCTGGCTATCTTCTTTATTATTGCAACAGGTATGTGTTTTCTCGAAACAGCAGCCAATCCTTACGTAACTGTTTTAGGAAGTGCCGAAACAGCTCCTCGCAGGCTCAATCTTGCCCAGTCATTTAATGGGTTGGGAGCATTCATTGCAGCCATGTTCCTTAGTAAACTGGTATTGAGCGGCAATGACTATAGTAGAGAAACTATCCCTACCGATTATCCTGGTGGATGGGAAGGTTTTGTACAACTCGAAACAGATGCGATGAAGCTACCATACTTAATTCTCGCAGGTATTTTAATTGTGATTGCGATTATCTTTATATTTTCTCATTTACCAAAAATTAAAGAGGGTGACCATGATGAGGGAGATATTAAAGGCGAAAAGCTGATTGATTTTGGTGTGCTGAAGCGTTCTCACTTGCGCTGGGGTGTTATAGCCCAATTCTTTTACAATGGTGGACAGACTGCCCTGAATGCTATGTTCCTTATTTATTGTTGCAAATATGTAGGACTTTCGGAAAGTACAGCTACTACATATTTCGGTTTCTATATGCTGGCATTTTTGTTGGGACGCTGGATCGGAACAATGTTGATGGTAAAATTCAAGCCTCAGAGTATGTTGGTTATATATGCTCTTGTTAATATTATGTTATGTGCTGTAATTATGATGTTTGGAGGTATGACAGGTATATATGCGATGCTTGGGGTATCATTCTTTATGTCGATCATGTACCCTACTCAATTTTCTCTTGCTCTGGAGGGATTAGGGAGTAAAACAAAGAGTGGTTCGGCTTTCCTTGTTATGGCTATTGTCGGCAATGTTGTGCTACCTCCATTAACAGGACATTTAATGGACTTGAACGAACGCTTGTACCACATAGCTTATGTAATTCCTCTTGTATGCTTTATTGTATGTGCCTATTATGGCTGGAAGGGGTATAAGATTATAAATTGAAGAGATAAATAATAGTTTTTTAATACTAGGTGATTTAAATTAAGCAAGATGGAAAAAAAGGAATTTGGGTATACTTCAAAAAGATATGATTTTCCTACTAAACGTTATTATCAGACTTTAGATCTAAAAAATGATGCCAATCTGATAGAAATGTATAGGCAGCGTCATCAAAAGGGATTCTATTGGGACGAAGTTGGAGCAGGTATCCGTGAAATAGGAGTTCTTGAGATGGAAATATTTATATACAATCAACATCTAGTTATGGTTGTGGAAACTGCCTTAGACTTCGATTGGGAAAAATCTTTTGAGAAATTATCAGAAATGCCCATACAAATCAAGTGGGAGGAATATATGGCTATGTTTCAAGATGCGGATTCGAAAGCGTCATCATCTGAAAAATGGCAAAGAATGGAGCGAATTTTTCAGCTGCCTTAGTTTCCCCGTTACTACGTTGAAAAATACAAAAAATAATAGAAAGTAATAACTAAATATATAATACCGAATGAAAAAAAAAATTCAAAGATTAGCTTACATTTGGCTTAGTATCGTACTGATGTCTTGTTCGGCGACAAAGCATGAAACGTTGTTGGAAGGGAAATATAGCCCCACTTGGCAGTCGCTTTCTCAATATAAGCAGGCTCCGGATTGGTTTCGTGATGCAAAATTTGGAATTTGGGCACATTGGGGACCTCAATGCCAACCGGAACAGGGTGACTGGTATGCCAGAGATATGTATATGGAAGGAACTCATAAATATAAATGGCATGTTGAAAACTATGGACATCCTTCAGAATTTGGATTCAAAGATGTAATCAATTTATGGAAAGCCGATAAATGGAATCCTGACCAACTGATGGATTTATATTATCGGGCAGGAGCGCGTTATTTCTTTACACTCGGAAACCATCATGATAACTTTGATCTCTGGGAAAGCAAATACCAGAAATGGAACTCAGTAAACATGGGTCCTCGGAAAGATATTGTCAGTGCATGGGAAAAAGCAGCCAGAAAGCATAATCTGTATTTTGGAATCAGTATCCATTCTGCTCATGCGTGGACATGGTATGAAACGGCGCAAAGAGCCGATAAAGAAGGTACCAAAGTCGGTATACCGTATGATGGGAAATTAACAAAAAAAGATGGAAAAGGAAAATGGTGGGAAGGTTACGATCCTCAGGAGTTATATGTACAAAACCATGCATTGAGTAAAGAAAGTGAAGATAACTGGAAAATCCACAGTCAATGGGCGTGGGGGAATGGAGCATCAGTTCCTTCAGATGAATATTGCCAGAACTTCCTTGACAGAAATATTGATGTCATAAACAAGTACAACCCCGATCTGATTTACTATGACGACACAAGCTTGCCACTATGGCCGATAAGTGATGTGGGGCTAAAGATTTTATCGCACTTCTATAACAAAAGCTTAAAATATAATAAAGGAAAAAATGAAGCCGTTGCATTTGCTAAAATATTGACCGATGAACAAAAAAACGCTTTGGTTTGGGATGTGGAGAAGGGTATCCCGGATAAGATTCAAGAAAAACCATGGCAAACATGTACCTGCCTCGGAGTTTGGCATTATGATCGATCTATTTATGAAAATGACAATTATAAATCGGCCAAGACGGTGATACATATGCTAATTGATATTATAAGTAAAAACGGGAACTTATTGTTAAGTATTCCCCAGAGAGGAAATGGCACAATAGATGATAAAGAGTTGAAAATACTGGAAGATATTGCAGCGTGGATGGCTGTAAATAGTGACGGTGTATATGGGACTCGCCCATGGAAGGTATTTGGAGAAGGGCCAGTTGCCGAGGCACCTAACCCTATACAAGCTCAGGGATTTAATGAAGGAAAACACCAACCTTACACATCAGAAGATATCCGTTTTGTGACTAAAGGAGATGTTCTGTATGCGCATGTGCTGGCATGGCCTGAGAATGGCAAAGTTGTAATAAAGTCCCTGTCTGATGGGAATAGTTTGTACCCTAAAACGATTCATAATATACAAATGGTGGGTAATGATGGGAAAATAAAATATTCCAGAACAAAAGAAGGCTTGGTTGTTGAATTACCTGAAAATTCAGATAAAAAGGCCATATCTATCTTATTGAAAATTATTTAAGAAAAATATTTTCCGTTCTAAGAAAGTTGACTATAAAGTTATTCATAAACTAACAGAAAATATATAAAATAAAAATATTTGCAGATGTTCTTCTAAAACAAAACAGGTATATAATGCTTATTGCCCTTGTGTTGATAATGATTATGCAGACTCACTTAAGGAAGAGAATATAGGAAGCCTTTTTATGTGGCAAGCCATGTTTTATAATCAATGTATGTTGAATAATGTGGGTTTTGATTATGAAACAGGAGAGCCTTATTCCGCTGATTTTTGGTGGTGTAACTTCGAATCGTAAAGATGGAGTTGTATTTACATGGAAAGAAGTTGATGGAATTTAGTACATACTAAAATATCTCTATGTTAAAACCACAATCAAAAATAGACGAAGATGCAACAGTGTTAAGTGTAAGATTGGTGATATTGATGACATACAGTTGTCACTAAATATATTTATTTTTGCTCTTAATTGTTATTTGAATGATTGTATACGAATAAATAAAATTAAATGAGAAAATTATTTCTGTCCTCTTCTTTCAAAGATGTAGCATCTTTATTGATAGATTTTGCAAAAGAAGACATAAAAGGGAAAACCGTAACTTTCATCCCAACTGCGAGTATTAATGAAAAGGTAAAGTTTTACGTTGGATCAGCACGTAAAGCATTCGAAAATATGGGTTTAGTAGTAGACGAGTTAGAGTTAACAAAAGCTACTAGTAAGGATATACTGAACAAGTTGAAAAAAAATGATTATATCTACGTGTCGGGAGGAAATACATTCTTTTTACTTCAAGAGTTAAAGAGAACAGGAGCAGATAAGATAATTATAGATGAAATTAATTCGGGAAAATTGTATATTGGCGAATCCGCAGGAGCAATGATTGTGTCTCCAAATATTGAATATGTTAAGGATATGGATGATTGTAAGATGGCATCAGGTCTAAATACATTCGAAGCTTTGAATATAATTGATTTTTATCCGGTGCCTCACCATACAAACTTTCCGTTTGCTAAAGCAGTGGAGAAAATAATAGCTAAATATGAATCAAAAATAAATTTATATCCGATTAATAACTCTCAAGTTATTTTAGTAGAAAAAGATAATATTCGGGTTGTTGGTAAATAATTTATATGCATTTATAGGGGCTGTTTTTGCCCTGTGCTTATATGAAAAAATAATAGGAAATACCGAAAGTATTTCCTATTATTTACTAAAAATATCAGATGTAGGTTGGGGCTGATTTATTTAGCAGTAGCTTCTACGTATTCCTTACCTTCGTCATCCAAGATAACAACTTTAAGGCTTTCTTCTGATTTTGAAGATAGGGTTACTTTAGTAAGTTTCTTATCTGCATTGTAGGCAAGAGCTGTAACATTATAAGATTCAGTGTATCCTTGTATCGCAGCTTGTACTTTTTCATTCAAGTCTTCAAACTTCACGTCTACATATCCATCATCGTTTGTTTGATTGATAGCAACAACTGCATTATTTTCACTAGAGAAACTTTGTACATTTGCAAAAGTTGATGTTCCAAAAACTATCGCAATGGCTAACATCATAAATTTCATTGTTTTCATGTCTTCTAATTTTTAAATTACTATTAATTTAGGTATAAATGTGTAATCTTCACTTACACTATATAGTTTGCAATAGCTATGCCAAAAGAAATAGAAATGTCTTTTGTTTGTGTAATGTGTTTATTATTAGATTTTTATTTCAATTTTATTTTAATAAAGAAGAATAATCGAACTGTAGAATTGTGGAAAATTTCTACAATCTAAGTTGTGGAAAACTAAATAGAATCATTAATTGTTCGTTTTATATATAGAAAAGACTAAGTAATGGTAGAAACTCCCGAGAAAAATATAAGATTCAAAGCTGTACTGATATATTTAATCGTAGCTCTTATTTGTTGCGGAATGCTCATTTATATATATAAACTTAGAGACGATATCGATGATCAAAAAAGAAGGGTTTTGCAGTATTATAAGGAGTTGTCACTTGTAAACAAGCTGATTGATTCTGTAAACGCATCACAATTGGAAGTAAACCTTTATGTATCTTCGAAACAAGTAAAGCATTATAAACTCTTTAATGAAAGATTAAATATTGTTGAATGTTTAATGGATTCTCTAAGTCATATAAATCCACTACACAATGAGAAACTACAGCAGATCAATAATCTTTTGGTAAAGAAAGGAGTAATTGTATCAAATTTGAATAAGCAGTTTAGCAATAAAAATCCAATCGAGTCAATAAATGAAGTATTAAAAGAAATTGATCCTGTTATCAGAAAAGATACTGTTTTAGTTACTGCTACCATACAAGATACTATAATCTATTCGGGCTCTAAAAAAGGTTTTTGGAAAAAACTGGGTGAATTATTTTCATCATCAAAAGGATCAGATACTGTAACTTCTATTACTACAGCCAAATTGGATACATTGACCATGCCCAAGAATGATACACTCCATATAGTATCAGAAGTCACAGAAATAGCCGAACAAGCTAAAGACGATTATGTAAAACGAATTATATCAATCGAAAGCAATTTAAGTAATCTAATTGTGGCAGACCAAGAAATTTCTTCTGAGATTACAACATTACTTATTGGTCTGTATAACCAGACTGTACAGACAAGACTTGATGAGATTCAGAAAAGCGAACAACTTATACGTGATAATAATACTTACTCTATTATAAGCAGCATTGTTTCTCTTATCCTGATTTTTATATTCATATTGCTTATAATAAGTGATGTAAATAAAAGTTATAGGTTGCGAAAGAATTTAGAGCAGGCAAACCGAAGAATCAAGCAAATTATGGATAGCCGTCATAAGTTATTACTGTCTATTTCTCATGATATCAAAACGCCTCTTAATTCTATACTCGGAACCTTAGAATTAAAAGAAACAAAGAATGATTTCCTTTCTGATGAGATTCGCACAATGAAGGATTCGGGACAATATATTCTTGCACTTTTAGGTAATTTATTAGAATTTTCGAGCATTGAGCAAGGTACCTCGAATATATCGAATCGTATATTTAATTTGCGTGACCTGTATCTGCAGACAGTCGAGATGTTTACACCATTAGCCAATAAGAAGAAGCTAAAATTGTCTTATACATTTGAATTCGATGAGAATTTGATATTATCATCTGATTCTTTAAAAATCAAACAGATACTAATAAATATCTTATCTAATTCGATTAAGTATACATCTGAAGGCTCCGTTCAATTTGATGTGAAATATTCTAATTCCATATTATATTGCATTATAGAAGATACGGGCGTAGGTATTCCTGAAAATCAGATAAAAGATATATTTCTACCATTTAGCCGGATAGATCAAAATTCTCATTTATCTGAAGGTTCAGGCTTTGGGCTGTACGTGGTTAAGGGGTTAGTCGATTTACTAAGAGGGAGTATAAAAGTTTCTTCTCAGGAAGGGAAAGGCACGAGAACTGAAATATCTATTCCTGTAAGCGAGGTCTTTGTAAAGGATAGTTTCATTCCTAAGAGAATATTAGTGGTAGACGACGATATGCCTTATCTGATTATTATTCGTAATATGTTGTTAAGACTAGGTCATATACCATCTACTTGTAATAATATAGATGAATTTGACGCGATAGTAGCTGAGATTGGTCAATATGATGAGATCTTGACAGATATGGAAATCGAGACTTTTAGTGGTATTGATGTTTTAAATAGGATAAAATACAGTCGAATAAATGTACCGATTACAATAGTCACAGCCCGAGAAGATGTCGATTATGATGACTTTATAAGAATGGGCTTTAAAGCCTATATTAAAAAGCCTGTGTCAATAAGTGATCTAAAATTATTATTTGGAGGGCAAATAAAAGATGAAAGGGTGATAGGTTTTAGTTCACTTAATAAAATTCTGGAAGAAGATACCGAAGCTTTACATGAGGTTCTGATATCTTTTGTTCAATCTACATTCGAAAACGTGAGTAGGCTTAAGCAGGCTCTCCTTGAGAGTGATTTTAATACGGCTCAACTTATAGGTCATAAAATGCAGCCAATGTTTATACAACTTGGGGCTGTTGATAAATTAGATGTATTGAAGAAACTAGATGCACATCGTTTAGATGCTGCTGTAATGTATCCGGAGTGGGAGAGCGACGTCTTTGAACTTATCGAATATGTCGAGCAAATAATAACCGATGTTCAAAATTATTTGGATTCTCATTAAATTTCCATACCATATTGATGCATTTTATTGTAAAGGGTTTTTCTATCAATATTGAGTAGGTTAGCTGCTTTCGTTTTATTTCCCTTTGTTATTTTTAAGGCTTTGATAATTTGCTCCCGTTCATCTATTGGTAATAAGATTTGCTCTGTTTGCTTCGGGATTTGGATAAACTCAGGTAAAAGGTCTGGCGTAATTTCTGTTCCTTTCGTAAACAATACTGTTCTACGTATTACATTTCTTAATTCTCGCAGATTTCCGGGCCAGTGGTATTCTTTTAGTATCGACATACACTCTTCCGAAAATCGCTCCACTTTTCGTTCCAATTCTTTATTGGCATCAGTTAAGAAGCTATTTGCAAAAAGAACAATATCATCTTTTCGCTCGCGCAAGGGTGGAACTATGAGTGTAAATTCATTTAATCTATGGTACAGATCTTCTCGGAAACGTCCTTCGGTGATAGCTATTTCCAAATTTTCATTCGTTGCAACTATCATTCTTACATCTACTTTTATGTCTGTGGCAGAACCCACCGGGCGTATTTTTCGCTCCTGTATGGCTCTTAATAACTGAACCTGAACCTCATATGACAAGTTTCCGACTTCATCAAGAAAAACAGTACCTCCCTCTGCTTGCTCAAATACGCCCTTCTTATCTGCAATAGCAGAGGTAAATGATCCTTTAAGATGTCCGAACAATTCACTTGGGGCTAATTCTTTTGATAAGCTACCACAATCCACAGCTATAAACTGAGCTTGTTTTCTTTGACTGTAATCATGTATCATTTTAGCCGTATATTCCTTTCCGGTGCCGCTTTCTCCTCTTATAAGTACAGACAAATGTGTAGGTGCTACGAGTTGTATATGCTCATACATCTGTTTGGATAAAACACTGGTACCATAAACGATACGTGTAGTAGAAGGTGTTTCTTTTGATGTTCGAATAGGAGTATGATTTAGAGCCTCTTCTATTTTTGATTTTAGAACTTCCGGGTTTATGGGCTTTTCCATATAATCAAAAGCTCCTAGTTTAATAGCCGAGACTGCGCTTTGCACTTCCCCATAGCTGGTCATAATGATAACAGGTGTATTTATTTTCTTTTCTCTAATCCAAGTCAGTAACATTATACCATCTCCATCAGGAAGTCTTAGATCTGTGATAATTAACGAGAAATCAACTTTTAATAAATCTTTTTTAGCTTCGTCTACAGTCGATCTAACCAAAGGATCGAATCCATTTTTATTAAACCATTTTTTTAGGACAATTCCGAATGTATTGTCATCTTCAATAATTAAAACTTTGGAAGCCATTATTCATTATCAGTTAGAGAAATATTATCTCAAAATTATTTGTTTTTCTTCTCAGACGAAAAGCTTTTATTCATAATTAACACTAATAAATAAAATGCTATTAGATCAACTTACTAATCAAAGTTGTATAAAACAACATATAACTGAAGGGGATTAATCTCCCCTCAACTATATTGTTTGATTAATAATAATCATATGTTTTTTGTAAATGATATTGATAATGGGTAACCTAAATCAATTCCATTTAAATAGTTTCATACCTATAACGAAACAGATAATTCCAAGAGCCGATAGAGTACAAGTAGGATAAATCACTTCCATCCATCCTGCTCCCTCATTAAAAATACTACGTATTCCATCTGTTAGTGCCGTTAGCGGAAGTAACTTAATAGTACTGATGCTCCATTCAGGGAAATTATGGTAACTAAAGAAGATACCCGATAGTAACATCATTGGCATTTGTACTGCATTAATCCATCCTGTACCCACCTCCGTTTTAGTAGTGCGGGATGCAACTAAGATGGCGATTCCTGTAAACGCAAGATTGCCGGCCAAAAATAAGACAATCAACGCTCCGATGTTTCCTTGGATATGAATATCGAATATTAGCCATGCGAAAAACAGAAGAATCAGAGACTCAACTACATTCATGAGAATACGTACAAACATCAATGCAAACAAGAAATTCGATTTCTTCATGGGTGTCGCAACCATCCGTCTTAACAGCTTCTGAGATCTTCGTTCGATAATTGTATAACTAATTCCCCACATAATAGAACTCATCAATCCGAAAGCAATTAGCCCCGGTATGAGGAAGTCAATATAACGAACACCCAGTAATGTTAATGGTTCTATATTGGTGTTTTCAGCATTCATGGTTGAATCGGGTGATTTTACCAATGCTGAAAGTTTCATATATGCTAATTGAGACTGAGTGTTGAGCGGGTCGAAATGATAGATGGCCTTTCCCAACGAGTCTGTTACAATGACATCTGCTTCACCCCTCTTTAATGAAATGATAGCAGAATCCCAGTCGCTTTGTGAGAACTTAAATACGGTATTACCCAGTTCTTTGTTACTAATTTTCCAATTTAGGACGTTCCCTTCTTTACTCTGTACACTTGTTCCATAAATATGGAGGAGTGAATCTAATTCTGTTTTATTCTTTTCAACAAGAATAACATTAAATTTTGATTCCGTTTGCTGTGTAAAAGCCAAACCCAATCCGATGGAGATGAGTACAGGAAAGATCATACCCCAAAAAAGAACTTCCGGTTCACGGATTGTTAATAAAAACTGGGTCTTGAAAAGTTGATATAGTTGATTGGTTTTGATTGATTCCTTTATTGACATAATTGAAAGTATATAAGTGTTATTTACAGTACAATATTTCCGTTCTCTCGAAGAGCTTTTCCTGTGAGGTTGATAAATAATTCGTCGAGGTTGCGGGAATTTTCGTCCAACAATTCTTCTAGTTTTCCTTCCTTTAATATTTTTCCTTCATCAATAATGATTATATGGTCGCAAAGAGATTCAGCTTCTTCCATATAATGTGTTGTCAGGATAAGAGTGGTTTCACCTTTGTCTTTTAATTCTTTCAGAATATTCCACAGATCGAGTCGTGAATGTGGGTCAAGTCCGGTAGTAGGTTCGTCCAAAAAAAGAATTTGCGGAGTATTTAGTAGTGCTACTCCTAAGGCTAGCCGTTGTCGCTGTCCTCCGGAGAGTGTTCCTACCATAGATTTTCGTTTACTTTCCAGACCGGTGAGTTCGATAATTTCATTTGCTCGTTTCTCGCCAAGTCGGAAGAAACTGGCAAACAAGCATAATGTTTCAAAGACAGTCAGTTTATCCGAGAAACGAGTCTCTTGCAATGATAGACCTATTATCGCCCGGAGTTCCTTTTCATTCTTATGCCAATTTTTACCCTGCAAGAGAATTTCTCCCGAGTCCGGCTTTTTTAATCCTTCCATCATCTCAACCATTGTTGTCTTTCCGGCTCCATTAGGCCCAAGCAAAGCTACAAATTTACCGGGTTCTATTCCAAAAGAGATACCTCTAACGGCATGTACATCCTTAAATGACTTATATACGTCTTTTACTTCTATCTGATACATTATTCTAATTTATTTACCCTACCTAATTTATTATTAAGTGATAAAAGTAATAACGAATTTTATCACTACAAAGTTTTGGTATCTGGTAATCTATTTTGATTATGGCTCTAAACACATCTTTATATCCATATTAAAATTAAAGGCGTATGTTGTTCATTAGTTTGTTATTGTATGTTTCAGTAAGAATATTTTGGAGATGTTGTATTTGCTATATTCAATACCGCTTTAGAAGCCACGATGAATAATCAAATTTTTATATCTAAAGAATATTATTAGAAAAATATTAGAGCCCTACTCTTTAATTCTAATGTTTTTATAATGGATTGTTTTTCATTTGTTTATGTTGCAATATCTACCTTTGCAGTATCAAAATTAGAAAACAATATTATAAAATCAAAAATAGTTTAAATCACAATTAAAAAATTAAAGAAATGAAAAGAATTTATTTGTTTATCGTAGGCTTTATATCTTTGGTAACAATACCGAAAGCAAATGCATGTACACGTGTCGTTTATACCGGAGATAATGGAATGGTAGTAACAGGTCGTACAATGGACTGGAAAACTGAAATGCATAGTAATATATGGGTTTTCCCTAGAGGAATGGAAAGAAGTGGGGAAACTGGAAGCAATTCTTTAAAATGGACCTCTAAATATGGTAGTGTAGTAACATCTGCTTTTGAAATAGCCAGTACCGATGGTATGAATGAGAAGGGTTTAGTTGCAAATTTGTTATGGTTGAATGAGTCTGTATATCCGGCATGGGATAAGAGCAAACCGGGACTAACCATAGCTGCTTGGGTGCAATATATGCTCGACAACTTTGCTTCGGTTGATGAAGCTGTTTCTTTTGTAGGTAAAAATTCTTTTCAAGTAGTTTCTGATAAGATGCCTGATGGTTCGAGACTGGCAACATTACACCTTGCTATTTCTGATGCTACAGGCGATAGCGCTATTTTCGAATATATAGATGGAAAGCTCAATATCTACCACAGCAAGGACTATAATGTAATGACCAATTCTCCAACTTATGATAAACAATTGGCCTTGAATGACTATTGGAAGTCTATTGGCGGATTGACTTTCCTTCCGGGTACTAATCGTGCTGCCGATCGTTTTGCGAGAGCAAGCTTCTATATCGATGCACTTCCTAAAATAGGTGATGAGAAATTAGCGGTAGCAAGCATTTTCAGTGTTATTCGTAACGCTTCTGTTCCTTATGGAATTTCTACTCCTGATAGTCCTGAGATTTCTACAACACAATGGAGAACAGTATCGGATAGTAAGAATTTGACTTATTTCTTTGAATCGAGTTTGACTCCGAATACATTCTGGGTAAATCTTCAGGACATGAATTTATCAAAAGGTGCTCCTGTCCTTAAATTGTCTTTAGCTAATGGTGAAACTTACAATGGGAATACAATAAATAACTTCAAGGTTTCACAGCCGTTCAAATTTTTGGGTGTGAATGATTAAGGAATAAAGATTGAAAAGTCCATTGAAGAAATGGACTTTTCGATTTGTATTTTGCACGTAGTTTATTACACTTATTTTTGGTCTTTATCCAATAAATATACTACCCACTTTGGCTCTGTTTTATAATAATTTAGGATTCGGTGTTACATCGTTTTATTCTCGAGCCGTCTTTATCACAAAGTGCAATATTCTTATCTTCTTAAGTAAATCAGATTCGCACTTGTTCTAAAAGTATTTACGCTACCATATTCCGATATTATTTTTCGGTATATAACTGTAAAGATTTTTTCTCTTTGGAAAAAGTCATGGGTGTCTTATTCTATTTTATAACGACAATCGGACATTAAGAAGTGTAAAATATTTATTGATAGATCGTGCGTTGCTACTGTCTTATCCGTTTGCTCTTATTGAGGAGTATTTATGATAAATCAATTAATTTCTATAAATAATCTAATTATTCTTTGGAGAATCAGATAACATACAAATTATTAGAAGCTTTACATAAAGGGAACCATAAAGCATTTGAAACTATATTTCTGAAGTATTTTCCGAAAGTAAAGTATTACATAAATGGCTTTGTAAAGTCTGTTGCTGTTGCAGAAGAACTAACTCAGAATGTATTTGTCAAAGTTTGGGAGAATCATGATTCGTTTACGATAACTTCTAAAGGGATTAAAGGCTTTGATTCATATATATACACGATTGCCTATCGCCAAACGATCGATTACATCCGAGGCAAACAGATTCGCGAATCATTTTATAATGAACGAATAGTATTACCCTTAGACTTAGTAAATGCTGAGGATGAGTATATAGCAAAGGAAACCATGCTGCTGGTAGAAATGGAAATAGAAAATATGCCTGAAAAGCAGCGAACTATATATAAGATGAGCAGAAATCAAGGGATACCGAACGATAAGATAGCCGAACAGCTAGAGATAAGTAAAAGAACAGTCGAAAATCAATTGAGCTTAGCAATGAGAAAAATTAGAAATGTACTATCATTTTTCTTTTAAAAAAAGATATACAATGATCATATTATTAAAACATTATGTAATTAAAGAAAGAAAATTATTTTTTTGACCGTGCGTAGATATAGGCTAGATCGTTTTTAATACAGAACGTGAAAGTAAAGCTCAACAAAAAATAGAAAATGGATAATATACCAACTAAGCAATATTATAAGCTTATAAGCCGGTTCTTTGAGAATAGATACTCCGAGAAGTTGGAAAATAAGATACATGCATGGCTGGTTAATCCTGAAAATTCTGAAGAAAAGCAAAAAGCTATGCATAGGCTCTGGGATTCATTAGATAATCAGGAAGATTTATCTTCTAAACAAGAATATGAAAAGATTACAAAAAAACTAGGCTTTAACAAAAAGAAAAGAATGAGCCAACGCCCTTATTATTGGCTTCGTGTAGCAGTAGTGGTTTTACCTTTACTACTATTGATAGGAATATATAATTTGACGAAGGATGTTCAGAAAGATAAAGATAAACAGGTGGTTGTAGTTGATGTTCCTTATGGCAAACATGAAGAGGTGAGGCTCGCTTGCGGTTCGCAGATATGGATTAAGCCGGGGAGTAAAATTAAATATAATGAAAATTCGAATGACAGCGCAAGAATTATTAATCTGGAAGGGCAAGCTTATTTATCAGTAACAAGGCAGAAGGACATGCCATTTATAGTACGCACAAAATATCTAGATGTAAAGGTCCTTGGAACCCAATTTAATGTATCGGCATATCCTGATGACCAATCAACTGTTGTAACACTAAATAAGGGTTCGATTGCTATACGAACTATTGATAATAGGGAATTTAAACTAAAACCGAATCAGCAGTTTGTGTTAAATAACACAACCAAAGAAGGGATCATACGTGATCTGGATACAAATGTAGTTAAAGATATTGCGGATTGGACGAATGGGAAGATTGTATTTAATAATGAAACACTAAAAGCAATTGCTTTAACGCTTAAACGAGAGTTTGATATTGATGTAGAAATTGATAAAGATGTCGATCTCAATAGAAGTTATACACTAACGATAGACCAATCGGATAACATAACTGAGATAATAGAGATATTCAGATGTCTGGATAATAGCTTATCCTATAAAATAGAAAAAAATACGGTATATATAAGTAATAATAAGACAGAATAACCAACTTAAAAATGCAACTATATAACAAAATGTATCCACTTATGTATGGATATAGGCTTTACATGCTCAAAATGATACTTTTTTTACTTTGCTTCTATGCATTACCTGCACTATCGGCACAGGAGAGTAGCGTGACAGTTGTAGGACAAAATATTCCGGTGAGTGAAGTTCTATCTCAGATAGAATCTCAAACAAAATATTCTTTTGCCTTTGTAAACTCCAACTTTAACACAAACCGTAAGATAACAATTAGGTTGCATGACGCTGATCTGAAAACTGTTTTAGATAAATTGTTAGCAGATACAGACTATACTTATACTATACGTAAAAATCTTATTTTTTTATCTACGACTAAAACCTCTAAAAAAAAGGAAAATCTTGTTCACGTAAAAGATACTAAAGAAAGTCCGTTAGTATCTGTTAAGGTGGACAAAGAGTTGAATGAGGAAATAAAAATAATGCCTGTTGATCTTTCATTACCATCAGAGAGCAAGCATGTCACTTTGGAATCGATATCCTCAGCAAAAGATTCTTTGGATTTGAACAAAATGGTTGATATTCTGAATAATCTGACAGATTGGAGACCAATTCAAGCGAAGACTCCTCTATGGGCAGTAAAAAGTAACTTGTTGTTTGATATAACTAGCTCGATTGCTTTTGGAACAGAATTCAAAGTCGGAGAAAGATACAGCATCGATCTCTCTTTTAGTTACAATCCATGGGAGTTTAATGTAAACAAGAATATGAAACATATACTTGTACAGCCTGAAATTCGGTACTGGTTATGTGAACCTTTCAGTGGTCATTTTTTCGGATTGCATGGCGTCTATGCTTATTATAATTTGACTGGGCTTCCATTCTCGGATTATATGAAAAGCAGTCGTTTGCAGGGAGACTTATATGGTGTTGGATTTAGTTACGGATATCAATGGGGTATGTCTAAACGTTGGTCGCTTGAAGGAAATTTTGGAATGGGGTATGTCCATGCTGATTATGATCGATATGCCTGCAAGAATTGTAAAAAGTTTTTAGGCAGTGAGAGCAAAAACTTCTTTACTCCCACTAAGGCTTCATTATCTGTGATTTATTTTATTAAGTAACAGTTTGTAACAATCAAGAGAGAATAAAAATTGGCAGACATACTTCTAAATATGTTTGACTAATAAAATATAACAAATATCTAAAGCCTTTAATGAATGGCTTAAGTAAAATCATATGAAACGAATATTAATATTTATACTATTCACAATCATTGTATTAAATGTTTCTGCAAAGGGATATACAGGACGAATCATTTTTATAAGTAACGAGGTAAAAGAAGAGAATGATAGTCTTCATATATACTTTAAAGTAAATATCCGTGCAGGTGCTGTCAGTGATTGTACTGCCATGTATTTAACACCTCAGTTAGTTTCAAATGAATCAATTATGGAGTTTCCCTATATGCTCATTTCCGGAAATAAGAAATACAATCTAATCGAAAGATGGAGGTCTTTAAATAAAGATAAATTTGAAAATATTGTTCCCTATACAACCATTATTACCAATCAGTTTACAGATACATTACTTACTTATGATTTTAAAGTTCCGTATGAGATGTGGATGGATAGTGCACATTTTGTAATCAAGCAAGAAGTTGCAGGGTGTAGAAATGAAAGTCACTTGTTTACTTTTCTGATGAACAATAAGGTAAAATTAAAATTTCAGACCCCTTATCAGGTAAATCCTTCCGTTTCTTATATAGAGCCAAAGTATGAATCTAAAATACTTACAATACATGGAGATGCATATCTTGATTTTCAGGGAGGGAAATCTGTTATTCTTCCCCAATATAGGCATAATCAGGAGGAGTTAGAGAAAATAGATACTTTGGTAAAAGGTATTATCAATGATCCTGATTTAAAAATAAAAAGCTTATTTATTGAAGGTTATGCTTCTCCTGAAGGTTCATATGCCTTTAATGATCGCTTGTCATATGCACGGGCAATATCCTTGAAAAACTATATGAAAGATAAATTTGGTTTTTCGGAAAGCTGCTTTCGGGTAAGTAATATTACTGAAGATTGGGATAGGCTTAAACAGCTGGTACTTCAATCGAATATTACATACAAGAATGAGATAATAAATATTATAGATAATGCAGATACTTCTGATGGATACGAGTTTGAACTGAGAAAACTAGCAAATGGAGTACCTTATAAACAAATGTCAGACGAATTATTTCCTCAATTGAGGCGTGTTGAATATAATATAAACGTGACGGTTAAAAATTATACACTCGATCAGTCCAAAAGTTTATTTCGAAAAAAAGACTCACAACTCAATCAATTGGAACTTTATGAAATAGCTCAAAGCTATGGTGAAGGGAGTAAAGAATTTGTAGAGATATTAGTCGATACTATTCCAAAATATTATCCCGGCGATCAAACGGCAAATAATAATGTAGGTGCAGCTCTTATCTTAGTAAATGAATTGTCTCTAGCTAAAAGAAATCTATTAAATGCAGGCTCTAATCCATCCACATTAAATAACCTTGGTGTCATTTTTTTGAAAGAAGGAGATCTGGATCAGGCTGAAGACTTGTTTCGAAGGGCTTTAACAGGAGGGGTTCCAGAAGCAGGTCATAATCTACAGGAGTTGCAGATCAAACGAGAAGATAATCTCAAATTAGAACGATATAATAAGTAAGGATGAGAGGTGTGATTAGAGTATTGATAATCATTATAAAAACATTAGATTTTTAGATGCTGATTCTAACTTTTTTATAATGAGATATATAAGATCATCCTCATCTGATATGCCTAGTTTTGTACTATAAATTAAAGTGATTGATAATCTCGAATCAGGAAACCTGAAAAAGATTTATTCGATAAATAATTTATAAAGAGAGAATCCATAAATAAATAATTAATTCAAAAACAATTTTAAAAATGAAAGTATTTTTCAACTATTTAATTGCAACTTCAGCTCTGATAGCTGGTTTCACAAGTTGCTCCAATGATGATGACTTAATAGGTAAGGGTGGAAACCCTACTCCTAATGGTAAAGCTACAACTTTTACTCTTTCGATAGCTCAGCCAAAAACTTATGCAACAGATATGAATGCTACTGCCGATGAAAATATGATGACTTCAGTTGATGTATTCATCTTTAACGATAGCGATGTCCTTGAGAAACGTGAACGTTTGAGTAGTTCAGACTTTACCTCGTCTACAGATAACGAGTACACAGCTAACAGGACAATTGCAACAACAGTAGGAGCAAAAAAAATCTATGTGGGTGTTAACTTATCCGACGAATTAGCAAGAGATGTTGCAAGCAGGGGGCTGACTGCAATATATCAAGTTTCAAGTGCAAATGATTTAATGAATCCTGCAAACGGTTTTGCTATGTTCAGTAAAGTTGCATCAAATCCTACTTTTGTAGAAGAGACTGATACTAATGCTGCTACAGCAAACAAAGTATCTGCAACTGTATCTCGTTTATTAGCAAAGGTAGCCGTAGAAAAAGGCGCAGGATTGCAATATAATGTATTGGGAGGAACAGTATCTGACTTACAATTTTCACTAAGTAACATTACGAAATTATATTATGTACTTCCTAGTGCTTCAACGTTTAGTCCGACCAATACACTAGCTGATTTTTATAAAGAAAATACTTATAAAGCTGTAAATGCAAATGGTACAACCATTACTACAGCAAATGTATCGTATGCTTTGGAAAATATATCTGCTCAGAGTCTCGAAGGTTATTCTACCTACACTTCTATCCGTGCAAAATTTTTACCAACTAAAGTTGTAAAACTGAGTGTTGCCGGAAATGGTTCTAGCGGATTAGTTAGTGAAACGGCTCCGGTTAATCCCCAAACATTCTATGTTGTATCAAATGCCGGTGTTAAATATTATTTTATAGATCAAATAGATGCTGCTGCTTATGATGCTACAATAAATGGGACTACTCCAACTATGATTACCTATCAAGACGGATATTGTTTTTACAAGGCCTATTTGAATCCGGCACATAATTATAATATTTTCCGTAACAACCTTTACAAAGTAAATATTACTGCAATAAATGGTTTAGGACAAAGTGGAGATAATATCGATAATCCGGGTCATGAAATATCTAAACCAACTAACATTACAGTTGATATAGTGGTTGAGCCTTGGGCAGAAAATACTCAGAATAGTGAAATTTTATAATTCTAACATTAAAAGAAAATAGTTAATACCGGTATCGCAAAGCAATGATACTTTGCGATACGGATTAACTCAATAAAAAGATTCTCTTATTGACAAATATTTATAATGAAACACTTGAAATATATACCGCTATTATTTCTGATTCTGTTAGTTTCAATGCAATATTCTTGTATTGACCAGAAGCTGGAAGATTGCCTTCCCGAAAATAAAGATATACGTGTATATTTTGAATACACACCTCGAATCTACTCAGGTACTATTCTGGATACAAAAGAAGTAAACGATGTAAAGCTTTATATATTTGATAAAGATGGCAACTTTATGCAAGAAAAGCATGATGCTCAACCATCATTCGGAACAAATTATTACATGACTATTTCTCTTCAGCCAGGCACATACACTTTTGTTTCATGGATAAATTTAGAAGATCCATATAAACAAAACAGCTACTCGAATTTAGATGAAAGACGAGTATATATTGAAAAAGATAAAGATGATACTGTCCGAACAAATCCTCCGGCATTATTTTATGCCTACAGAACATCGGTAGATGTAAAAGAAGAGCAAGATCAAAGTGTGAGATTGTCTCTTACAAGAAATACAAATACAATAAATATTAAGACGAAAAATTTCGTACCAAACAGTAACGATTACAAGCTGATTATAACAGCACGTAACGGTATTTATAAATTTGACAACTCATTCGCTTCCGATACGGAAGAGGTTCATTATACAAGTTCTCTGCTAATTGGCGGAGATCAACAATTGTCAGGTTCACAGAATATACTCAGATTGAGTAAAGACCGTAAAGATCCTATCCTGAAAATTCTAAGTCCTATAAACAGCCAGATTGTCTATCAGGCCAACCTGATGACTCTTATCGAAAAAGTGAATGAAGGCGGAGAGGTGATAGATATCGAAAATACATATACATATGACATTCTATTGACATTTGCTCGCCCTTATGTTCCCGGGCAATCTAATATGGATATAACGGTTACCATTAATGGATGGGTCGTAAATATGGATAATACAGAATTACAATAACTCATAATAATATAGAAAACAGATAATCGATGAAGCAAATATTTTTTTATATACTACCATTACTTTTGGTACTAATCGGCTGTCGTGACGATTATGAAGAAGGAGATCACTTTCCCGTATCGAAAGAAGGTAAAGTACAAGTGCCATTTAGCATAAGTATGCCGGCTCAATTGCCAAGAACATATGCATTGGTTGAAAACGATGAAAATGAAGTTAGATCTATTGATATATTGGCTTTTAAAGTAAATGGAAATGACGAAACCTTCGCTTATCGCGCACAAGCCGAGCAAGGATCGATAGTCGATGATGGAGTTAATAATAAGAAAAAGTTTGTTGTTACTCTCTTTAAAGATGGTACCCAGACATACCGATTTGTTGCTTTGGCTAATGCGAAAGATCAGTTGGATAATACTTTTGCCGGAGGTATTACTGAGGGGGCGTCTAAAGATGCCATAATGCAACAATTGCAACTTACAGGTATAAACAAATGGAATGTAAATAATGAAACTGCCGGATATTTACCAATTCCGATGTGGGGAGAAACGACTAATAATATAATAATTCAAGATAATACTACAATTACAGACTTGAAGTTATTACGTATGGTTGCCAAGATTAATGTCAAAATAGATCCATCAATAAGCGAGAATAGTTTTGCTCTATCAAGCGTGTCTTTATATAACTATTATAGCTCGGGAAGGATTGTTCCTGATGCGGAAAATCTTGTGCCAGGTAGCAGCTCAACCGTGGAAAAGCCCACCGTAACAGGTACAACAACTAAAGGGCCTATCGACTATGAAGGCTCTGGTATTGTTATAAACAATAGTATTATTAATAACATATATACTTTCGAATCTTTAGTACCGAAGACAGCTTCTGAAGTGAATCTGAGTAAAGTAACAACTTTGGTGCTGGGAGGCAAATATAATGGTTCTACCGAGGTTAGTTATTATCGTGTTGATATCGCTAATGGGAAGACTTATTTGGATATACTACGAAACCACCTATACACAATTAATATAACCAAAGTGAAATCGGCAGGGTATGGTACTAAAGAAGATGCATTCAACTCAAGACCTATCAATATTGAGGCGGAGGTTGTTGTCTGGGATGAAGCTGCGATTGGCAATATTGAATTCGATGGGCAGTTTATGCTTGCAGTTTCTCAAGGGAAGTTTGACTTTACAAAAAGTGCTTATACTACATTTAGTGATGATAATACAGTAAGCATTAAGACTGACTACAAAAGTAATGATGGTAGTATACAAGGGTGGAAAGTAACTTCTATCATCGATGACAGCGGTAATCCTATAAACGATTGGTTAAAAACTTCAGTTAATAAAGGTGATGCTAATGTTACTACCGATATGCAACTAATTCTGACTGAAAATAATTCGGGGGCAAATCGACTCGGATATATTACTATCAGTGCCGGAAGGCTCACTTATAAGATTGAAGTGAGACAAAGTATGGTTCCTCCACTCGAACTGAGATTGAAAAAATTGAACGGTGTAGAAATCAATGAGCTTATATTTGAGAGTCAATCGGCAGGTATAATTCCTGCTAGTCAACAATTTGTAGCTTCGTGGATGCCTATTGATAGGGAATGTGGTTTGACTTATTTAGGATTGGGCGGAAAGCCTTTTAGCTTTGGTTCAGGTTCTGATACTCCCGGGTTGAATGGTATACTTAATACTTCTGCTGGAGGTACAGGAAAACAAACCTTTACGATTGTTCCTACAGCTCTGACTCAGGCCGAAATAGATGCAAATCCTCTTATAGAGAAGGCATCTAAAATTGACTTTACTCTATCTAATGGAGCCGGTTTCACTACCAAAACGATCTATTTGCGCCAAATACGCTATGGGGTACAGTCTGTACTAAATCAATATTATATCTTAGATAATTCACAACAAAGTATGAGGATAAAGTCGAATAGCTTGTGGAAAATCAAAAGCGTGAGTGATCCTCAATCATTATTGATTTCATTCGATATGAACCAAAATGGAGGCTACAACGTAGCAGGCGGCGATCTTTTACTTTTTACTTTAAGAAAACCGTCTACAGAAGCTGATCTTTCGTCGTATATTATATTTACACTTTTTGATCCTGCAGGTAAATATGAGGATGTGCAAGTGCAGATTAATCCTGTGGCTTGCGGTATAAACGGAGTAGCAGTTCCTTTGAAAATCGGTAATCGATCTTATTTGACTCATATGTATGGAACGAAATGCTGGATGGTAGAAAACTCTAAAGAAGGTACAGCAAGTGCTGTGTATTTTGGTGGAGCTATTAGTGGGACGAATTGGAGAAATGGATCTACTTATCCGCCATCAGCAAGTAACGGACAGTACTATTATTCGGATAATAATAGATATTCAGCATGTCCTGCTGGGTGGCATTTACCTGCAACTGGAGAAGCTTCAAGTCTAATAAATCTGGTAACTCAGGATATAGCAAATACCCAAGGAAAGAAAGGTGCTCAATGGTGGGCAGGACCGGCTATAACAGGACTAAACTCTTCGAATGTAAATGCTACATTAACAGGAGGTGCTTTCTATTGGGTTTCGGATTCTTATTATACATGGTCAAGCTGGTCTCAGCTAGGTTATTGGTGGATAAATGGTGGAACAAATTTAGTTGGAAGTTCGACCAAATTAGCTTCTGAGACAGGACGGAGTACTACGGCTATCTTGCCTGTACGTTGTGTACAAGATTAAAATAAAAATCAACAAGAACCGGCAATGGAAAGTAAATTTCCATTGCTCGTTCTGAATAAAAAAAGAAACTTGATGATTAGGAATAGTTTGACCGCTTTAATCGTATCTTTTATACTTACTCTTGCGATTGTCTCGTGTGGGAAAAAGAATCAGCATTATATAGAAAAAATAATAGAAAAAATGGAGAAAGGAGGGACATCAGAAGAAATTGTAGAAGTAGAACTTTATACGGTTGATTCACTCAATTTTGTCTCACTCGATTCGCTTGGTCTCACAAAACAGTATATAAATGCCTGGATAAAACTGTACGTGGATAAGAGTGGAACAGAAAAGTTAGTTAGAGATTCTAAGAGACTAATAGATCGCTTGGAAAAACAATCTCTGGAAAATATAGAAATTTTTATTAAAGTTATTGCTCATAATAATGCTTTGAGAGAATATCCAGATGCTACAGCGGCTATTGTTGCTTATGCTTATGGAATAGATGTGCCGGCCGATGGATATAGTGAAATTGCAACACGTCTTCTTGTGTCCACTAGACTTCCCCGAAATAAAGCTCCTCAGATTGAAGGATTACAATCTATGACGGGGGTAAATTCGACTTTAATTTTATTTTACGATGGTAGTTGTGGTATTTGTCAACATTTATTGGATGAGCTGGCAGATAACTACAGTAAATTGACAGAAAGAGGAATCAGAGTTGTGACAATATCTGCAGATGGGAGTAATGAGGCTTTTGAACAGAATATTCGAAAATACCCATGGCCAGATAAATTATGCGATTATCAATCGTTTAGCGGTATAAACTTTAAACGTTTTGGTATAGCAGCTACTCCTGAGATGCTTGTGATAGATAAAGATGGAATGGTAGTAGATCAGTATAGAAATCTGCAAGAAACAAAATTATTGGATTAGATTATTTCTGTTTGATTACATTCCAGCTGATAATATATAAATAAAAAATGAAGACAATAATAAAAATAGCTCTAATTATCTTTTCTGGGATATTCTTTGTATCCTGTGAGAAAGATGAGAACACTTCTGTTGTAACTTCTAACAAACATCTAATCCTTCTTTATTTGGGAGGTGATAACAATTTATCTTCCGAAACTTACCAGAAAATAGAGGCTATTAGGCAAGGATGGAAAGGCAGTGCTGATAAAAAGTTGTTGATATATACGGATTCAGCCGATACTACCCCGTCATTAATAGAAATAGCCACAGAGAATGGGCAAAACATAAAGAAAACAATCTATAATTACAACGAGGAGAATTCTGCAAGCAAAGAAACTTTGTCCCGTGTTATAAAAGAAGTGACAAGTCTTTATCCCTCTTCCTCATACGGTCTCATCATTTTCTCGCATGCTTCTGGCTGGTTACCTCAGGCTACATTAACAAGCCCAAGGTCTATTATTATGGATAAGAAGCATGAAATGGAACTGGTTGATTTTGCTCAGGCCATTCCTGATAATACGTTTGAATACATCATCTTTGAAGCTTGTTTCATGGCTGGTGTAGAAGTCGCCTACGAATTAAAAGAAAAAACAAATTATATTTTGGCATCCTCAGCAGAGATCATATCTCCTGGCTTTACTGCAATTTATCCCAATAGTATAAATCAGTTATCGGGTTCTTTAGATGGACTAAAACTGTTTGCAAAGGATGCTTTCTCTTGGTTTGATAATAAGACGGGGTATTTACATTCGGTGACATTTTCTATTATTAGAACGTCAGAACTTGATAGGTTGGCCGGATGGCTTAAAGATAATTGCGACTTATCTAAGCAAGTTGATATAAATACAATTCAACACTTCGACAGATATTCTTATAGTCTATTCTTTGATTTCGAAGATTATTACAGTGCATTGCTTGAAACAGATGCACAGAGAGATATGTTAAAGAGTTTGATTTCCAATTGTGTTTTATGGAAGGAATCCACCTTATCCTTTATGAAGGATTATAACGGCTTTGATATAAGAAAACATTCGGGGTTGACGGTATATATAGGCCAAAAGCAATACTCTTATTTAAATACAGAATATAAGAACTTGAAATGGTATAAAGCTTCAGTTAATGTAGAATTAGAATGATAATTAACATTCTGGCACAAATATCATATCGAAATACAGGCGAGTCTCAAGCCTGTGTGTAGTTTTGTAAAGTTTGCGGCCATGTGGGTTGGGATAATTCGCATGGCTTTTTTTACATTAAAAACGAATATTATTTAATAACAGATATCAATAAAGCTGAATTTGATTCTTTAAGAATAGATGATTAACTCGATATATTTTATTGATGGAAAAACAAAAAATATTATTTTTACTGTAATTGTCTTCAGTTATATGATAGTTAAGAAAAATATATAAAAATAGAGGTATGATAAGAAAATATAGTATAATGAAAATTTTATTATGGGTTATCTATCCAATAGTCATTCTGTTAGTACTAGGGCTTCTATTTGTGACATGTATAAAAAAAGGGTCTGAACAAAATAAGAGAATGGATCAGGATAAACTCGGATTAACACCAAAAACATTCCGTATGGTGGCTATCCCTGACGCATTAACCCAAGCCAATGAAAGAGCTGATTATCTATTGTCTCATTATTGGGATAATTTCGATTTTGCCGACACCACCTATATTCATTTACCCGAGATTACAGAACAGGCATTTGTAGATTATATTAATATATTTCCTCAAGTAGAGAATGAAAAGGTCTACTCTTCGATAACCAAAATGTTAGAACATTCTATAAGGCAAGATAAGACGAACAAAGTATATTCATATTTTCTGGATTTGTATAAAAAGTATCTATACGATGCTAATTCACCGATGCGGGATGATGAATATTATATTCCTGTTGTTGACTGCATACTTAAAGATACGATCAATGATCTGACAACGAAAGAACGCGCAAAGTTTTCCTTAATGATGATGCAAAAGAACCGTAAAGGAAATGTTGCGACAAATTTCATCTATACTCTTCAAGCAGGGAAACAGAGAACACTACATCAGATAAAGTCTGAATATACTTTATTGATGTTTTACAACCCTGATTGTCATGCCTGCTCGGAGACAGTTACTTACCTCAAACAATCAAAAATAATCAATACTCTTCTGGCAGAAAGGCGGTTGAGTATTTTCGCATTTTATCCGGATGATGACTTGAGTATTTGGAAGAAGCATCTTTCGGATATTCCCGAAACTTGGATAAATAGTTATGACCAGAAACAAGAGGTGAAGAATAAGTTATTATATGATTTGAAGGCAATACCATCTCTTTATCTTTTAGATAAGGAAAAAAGAGTATTACTTAAAGACGCCAATGCAGCAGACATTGAACTCTTTCTAAAAACAAAGGTATCATCATCAATGATATATGATAATGATACCTCCCGATTTTGATTGAAGGTTTTTAATAAGTTCTCATTATTTCTTTAAAATACCATTGCACTTTTCCGAAGTTTTCGAGCGAGATGTATTCATTCTCATTGTGAATTGTACGCTGTTCGTACTGATTTAATTCAAGAGGTAAAAGACGGTAGATATGATCACTTACAATCTGATATTTGTAGGCATCAGTTCCTCCTATGGTAATGTATGACGTTACTATTGCTTCAGGATATATTTGTGCTATTTTTTCTTTTATGACTTCAAATCCTCTGACGTCTATAGGTGAGATACCCGAAGGTTCGCGTTGAGATATTACTTCTATATTAACATCGTAACCGTTACATATTTTTTTAACATGCTCAATAACGTCGGCAACTGAGTCTCCGGGTAGGATACGGAAATTTACAGTTACTACTGATTCTGATGACAATACATTCGGTGCATCACTTCCCTTCGCCATTGTAACAGCAGTTGTTGTTCGCACCAGGGCATTCGAAGCCGGAGTTTTCTCCATGGTTTTTAACAATAGTCGTTTCAGTATCCATTGGTTAGCTATTGCCATGCGAGCGAAGAAATTCATTTCATTGCCTATATTATCAAAAAAAGATGCTATCGGAGAAATTATACGTGCTGGAAATTGGTTTTCATTTAGTTTTTCTATTATCTCTGCTGCATATATCAACGAACTTTTAGCCGGAGGCATGGAAGAATGCCCGCCAATGCCTTTAACCGTTAGTTGTAAAGTAAGGAAACCTTTCTCGCCAATACCTACGAGAGCCATAGGCTTTTGAATCATCTCCATAGCTGAACCCGGACTTGCGATAATACCACCTTCATCGTAAACAGCGTCGAACCTTAATCCTTTTTGCTTAAAATAGTCTGCAATTTTAAGAGCTCCTTGACGTCCACTTACTTCTTCATCGTGACCGAAAGCGAACCAAATATCTCTTTCCGGTTGAAAACCTTCTGCTATAAGATTATCAGCACCTTCCATGAGAGAAAACAGCATAACCTTCATGTCAAGTGTACCACGGCCATATATGCGTCCGTTTGTTACTGCGCCCGAAAATGGAGGATAATCCCATTTGTCAGGAATAGACTGAATAGGAGGTATGGGCTTGTCATTTATCTGCAAAACGGTATCGCTTGTATCCATCATTGCCGGATCATAGCCAATTACAGGAACCACATCATAATGAGATAGAAATAGTATAGGCTTCAGGCTACTATTTTTTCCTTTCCAATGAAACACTAATCCATATGTATTTATGGTGTCGGTTTCCATTACTCTATACACTTCAGGATATACCTGAGCTAGATATTCTTTAAACTCATCAAATGGTTTAAAGTTTGTCTGATTATAAGTTTCATTACTGATTGTAGGAATTCGTATTCCACCTGCAAAACGACGAATCGCTTTTTCAGAAGGCTTCGTGTTTACGGCTTCTTTATTACTTGAACCATTTGCCGTATTTCCAAATTTATACGTAATAGTTCTTATGATAAAAACAAGGCTAAGAATAACAATTATGACCAATAAAAAGATGATAATTTTTTTTGCTTCCATATTTTAATTTTTAGGGTGTTGTTTTTATTTGATTATGCAATAATCGATTCTGCTTTGGCCTTCTTGATATTATACCTGTATGCTAAGCAAGCAGTAATAAAATAAACGAAGCATTGTATCCAAAGCGTTATGTATTCAGTTTTGATATCAGCTAATGAGGCTCCCATCGAGTTTACCTTTATATATGCCAAAACGCCGGAAGGAGCGGGAATAATATAGTGCACAGCTTGCCAATACCAGGGCATTAATTCGAGTGGGTAAGATATTCCTGAAAGGAAAACAAGCCCTACAGAAAAGAAAGCTACCATAAGAATAGGGCTTTCAGAATCGGTATAGAAAATAGAACATGTAAATCCAAAGAAACAAGATGCTAAGAAAAATGGGATCAAAAGCATTATGATTTCCCCAGTATTGCCAATATCGGGTATGCTGAATATTTTAGGTAATAATCCTATCAGGAAATATGCAAATACGGTATAAAGCATACTGTAAACAAATGTTTTGCTTAATATTATTAAAGCCATATTTCCAAATCTAAAACCGTTTTTTTCATAATAAAGAATAGACTTTTCATGGCGCTCATTTCCTGTTATCATACCTATCACCATCATTAATGTCTGAAATATGATAACAATAAGCACAGCCGGAATAAGGTAACTTCCATATCCTTCTGTATAATTAAACAAATGAGAACCAACGATGTTTACGGTTTGTGATTGCGACATTGCATAAAGTGTTGTTAAGGGAAGGAAAACTACCATGTCGGAGCGGTGGCGTGTATCAAGCTCAAGCATTGCACCAACCGTAGCCTCCTGGATGGATGCAAAATTGAGAAAAGCACTCGTATTTCCCATCGCTAAAAACACTGATTGTTGCCCACGTCCCATTCTTGTCTCAAAATCCTGTGGAATATAAATAATACCTACCGTTTCTTGCTTTTTCATCAATTCCTCTGCACTGTTAATATCTGTAGAAAAGCTATGTATCGTTACCTGTGGAGAGGCTTCGAGCAACCTTGTATATTCACGGCTCAAAGGTGAGTGAGACATATCTACAATGACTATAGGTGCGCTACGAATAAGGTTTGGCTGATACATGTAGTTGTATAACAACCCGTAAATAAATATACCTCCAATGAGTACCAACAAGATAGAATAGCTGGTAGCTATCGTTTTAAACTCTCTTATAATATATGTTGATATTATGTTCAATTGTTTTTTCATATTATTCAATGTCTGGATATTTATGACTTAATGTTGCGTTTTTCAAACGAGGTAATGTTAGTAGAGCCAATAAAACATATATAAGCAAGATACCTATATGTTGCCATGAATAAGCGAATCCATAGTTGCCGTATAAAATATTCTGGTTGATCTCGATAAAATGTCTTATTGGAAAAAGAAACGAAGAGTAATAAACTGGCGGAGGCATAGCAAAAACCGGGAATGTCACCCCCGAAAGAGTAGCTCCTAAAGAACCAATCATTGATGCTACACTAATGATGATGCTTAAGGCCGGAAAAAGAGAAAATATAAAAACACTGAAAGCCTGCGTAGCAATAATAAATAACGCAGTGACCAGATTGACGAAAAGAAAACTTGCACTCAAGGGTATATTCGATATATTGAACATCACGAAATTACCTAAAATAGCCATAATAATATACATAATCGTATAAGGTAGCAGTTTGCCTGTAACTGCAATAAAAATATTCATATCAGCTGTTTTTAGCCATTCATCAGCCGTTTTAAACTTTATTTCAGATCCTAAAACATACATTGTAACTAATATGATAATTATTTGTAACAGGACAAAAAAGAACGGATTCGTAAGATATATAGAATAGTCTAAGGACGGATTGAATAAAGGATGAGCCTCAAAACTGACAGGTAAGATAACGCTTTCGATTCTGTCTTGATCTGTTCCCGCAGCTGTTCCTGCACCTACCATAGGAGCTAAAGAGACTTCTGCCAGAACAGTTTCGAGTGCGGCTTCCATTTCTACACCTACACTCAAAAGAGCATAATGAATATAATATGGGATAGTAGCATCACGTTTACCCAGTAGGTCAGATTCTAGATTCTTGGGAATAACAACATATGCATATATTTCCTTCTTTACAGTGGCTTCTCTTGCCGCTTTCGGATCGGAATAGTACTTTGTGGTTTTAGCAGTAGGAATAGTACTCAGAGTACGGCTTATTTGTCGCGAAGTTGAAGTCTGATCCATGTCTACAATGCCTATAGGTATGTTTTCCATACCTCCCGAGCCAAAGATTGTATTCATAAAGAATATACAAAATAAAGGGAGAATAATACATACTCCAAAGTATAGCCTTCGTGATGTTATTCTTGCCAGTTCTCGTTTGAGGACAAGAAAGAATGCTTTGTTTGTTTTTGCTGTTCTCATTCAAAGGCTTATTTACTCATTGTTACAAGTACCGACATTCCCGGACGAAGGTCAGCAACCTTCTCTGTTGGGCGTGCTTTTATTTCAAAAGTCCTCATATCATACGAGCCGCTCTGTTTCGTAGATTTCCATGTAGCATAACTCCCTAATGGACTTACATAATATATTTCGAATTCGATTCCTTGCTGATTGATAGATGGAACATCTCCTTTGAATTTTCCGCCCATTTTGAAGTGCGGCATGAGGTCTTCCCTTATGTTCAATACTACATAGGCATCGTCAAGTACCACGAGTGACATTATAGGTGTTCCGGGGCCCACTAATTCTCCACGCTTAGGGTAAACAACCGCAATTTGTCCTGATTCAGGCGCAATTAATTTTGTGTCTTCTAAAAGGGAGGCAATCTCCTTTACTGTGCTTTTGGCGGCATTGACTATAGACTTTGAGCTTTCTCTGTCTTGTTTTCTCGCTCCGTCCTTTGCCATTTGGTATTCTTGGTAGGCTGCCCTTTCAGCAGCTTGTGCTGCTTTATATAATGCTACTGTTTCGTCAAAACGCTGCACTGTGACTACACTATCTTTGTAAAGTAATTCAATCCGGTTGTAAGTAGTTTTTGCCAACTCGAGGTCTGACTTTGACTTTTCCCATACCTGACGTACTGTCTCTACAATTTGCTTGCGAGGGCCTTCCTCTATTTTTTGATTTTCAAAGATCGCTACATTACCCAATGCACTTACCTGATCATACTTTGCTGAGAATTCGGGACTGTTTATAATTACGAGTGTATCTCCTTTCATTACATTTTGCCCTTCTTCTGCATAAAATTTATCGATACGTCCCGGTATTTTTCCTGATATACGGATCTCTGTCGCCTCTATTTGTCCTTGTAGTATTTCGGGTTTGTTTCCCAAAGAAATAATTCCAACAGTAGTGATAACAACTACTAAAATAAGTACCACTACAAATGCTATTGCTATATATTTTTTATTTTTATCCATAACTGTATGATTAATATTTTTTTTTAAGTGTTTTTATTTTAAAAGAATCTGACTTTCGTCCTTACCCGATAGGCTGTATTGATGGAATGTTTCAGGTATTCCGCATACTGCTAATAGATTTATCAGACCCGAATCGAACTGGTAGTAAGCCATTAGAGTTGCTATACGTACTTTTGAAAGTATTAGCTCTGCGTCAATTACTTCGGATGAAGATGCCATGCCTTCGGTAAATGCTCTTTGACGTGAACGTACAAGCTCCATACTCATCTCCATTGTGGTTTTAAGAGCAGAAACATTCACCAACGCTGATTGAGTTTGATTATAGAACTTATCTACAGTCAGAGCTATATCGTCTACAATCTTTTCCTTCTCAGTTTCTAAAATGACGCTCTTTATTTTTGCTTGCTTTATTCTCTTCTCACGATCCAGTCCGTCGAATATATTCCATGAGAAACCAACGCCTACCATTGTGCGTGGGGCTATATTTTTAGGAATTCCATTCGAATAGAGCGTTTGTTTTCCGAACAATTCTATATTCGGAAAATAGGCTGATTTAGCGATTTTTACTTCGTTTCTCTGAATGTATTGTTGTGTCGTCAATCCGTTAACCAAATGGTTTTTCTCTATAATAAGATTCTTAAAATATATAATCTCCGGTAGAGATTCGTTAATGAACATGGGTGTGGTAGTGAGGATATTATCTTCTGACTCTATTTTTGTTAGTGTTTTAAAGGCGTTTTTTACTATTTCCAAATCTTTCACTGCAATCTCAAGTTCTCTCTTGGCCTCATCCCTGTTTACCTGAAGGAATAGCCTTTCAGCTTTATTTATCATTCCGTTGGCTTCGAGTTTCGATGCATTCTGGTAATGATGTTCAAGTGCATTATATGTTTCTTGTTTTACTTCTACTATTCTTTGTCCTAGACGCAAACCATAATAAGCTTCAACTAAAAGGATTTGTTGATCTGCACTTATTTTCTCTTTATTTATTTCAGCAATATCTACCATTAATTTGCCTATTTTCCCGGCATATATTCGTTTTCCTCCCGTGAAAACCGGCATGGTAACAATAGCATCAATACTTGTCATATTCTGTGGTAAAATAGGAACACTGAAAGAACTTTTGCCTAAATTATTAAGAATAGAGGATATAAACTGTTCACTCGGATCTATAGAGTGAATGAAATCTGTAGTCGGATTTGTAAATTGAGATAATGGTTCTTTCACTTCTATATCATTCACCATATGCATATATGCTCCGGTTGTCATTACTTGCGGGTACCAAAAAGAATTCAGCCGCTGTTGTTCATTTTTAGCCCATTCCATTTCTTTATTTGCAATCTTCAATGTTTTATTGTCTCTGTTCATCAGTTGATATGCCTCTTCAAAGCTTATCTGCCTTTGTCTCTCTTGCGCTGATAAAGAAGCTACTGAAAGAAACAGGAAAATACAAGTGATGATGACTTGGCGAGTAAAAGTTCTTTTGGTATTATAAACTAACTTCATATTAATTGACTATTATAATTTTTTAATATTAACTCTTCAAATTAATCTTCGTATCACAAAGGTAGAGGGAGTCAACTGTTTATTTATCAGAAGTTTCATTACAAAAATATTAGAATTGAATTTTGGTTTCTAATGATTTTCTAATGCTTGTATAATAGGTAGAAATATGAGTTAAAAGAGTTGTTCGATCGTCTGTGTTATTACCCGAGAATATGTGTATTTAATAATCTGAGCTTGTCTATTATTATCTGTATTATAAAGTAAATATTGTATAAAGGTAAATTGGTTATTTTTCATGTAAAATATATATAGTTAGTTGATAAAGATTAGTATATTTTGTTTTATTTTACTATTTGATTTTCTCAATAAATTCTATCGCCTATGATACGAAGTGGTGGCTATCTTAAAGCACAAAATCAATTATAAAAAACTCAGGTAAATATGTTTTTATATTCGTATTTGATAAACCCTCTATATATAGGTTCTTTTGCAAATCTGGAAGCAAAAGGTTATACAAAACTTTAAATACAGATTATTGTTAATACATTAATAACATTACGAATGAAAAAGATATTGGTAGTAGAAGATGAACTGAGGATTGCCGAACTTCTTAAAAAAGGGTTGGAAGAATTTGGCTATATTGTTACCTTGGCCTTTGATGGAGAAATGGGAAAACGCCTCGTAAATAATCATATATATGATCTAATAATTACAGATGTAATTCTACCGCATATCAATGGCTTCGAACTCTGTAAGGAGATAAGGGCAGTTCAGCCCGAAATTCCAATTATTATGCTTACGGCTTTAGTCACAACAGATGACAAACTAGATGGTTTTGATTCGGGTGCGGACGATTATATGGTAAAACCATTTGATTTGAGAGAGTTAAATGCTCGTATAAATATTCTGCTAAAAAGAAAAAATGGCGTATCGGCAACGGTTAAAACAGATCATTTAGAATATGCCGATATAAAATTAAATTTAGATAATAAAACCGTAACGAGAGGTGATCGAGAGATGAAACTTACCCCCAAGGAGTTTAACTTGTTGCAATATATGATGCTGAATCCCGAACGTGTACTCTCACGAACTGAAATCTCTGAAAAGGTATGGGATACTCATTTCAATACGGGAACTAATTTCATTGATGTTTATATAAATTACTTAAGGGTGAAGATTGATAAAGGGTTCGATTCGAAACTCATACACACTCGTCCGGGATTAGGTTTTATACTAAAGAGTGGAGAATGAAAATACGCACTAGGATAGCTCTTCGTATTACAGCTGTGATAACTGCTGTAATGTTTGTATTTGTTGCACTCAACTATATTGTATCCACTAGGGTAAGGATGCAGGAATTTTATGTAGATCTGAAAAAGGAAGGTGCTGCAAGAACAGAACTTTTTTTGAAAGCAAAAGTTATCCAGAAAGAATTAGATAAAATAGATGTTTCTATATATGATAGTAATTACAAACTTCTTTATACCGACGCAGATCGTATTTCTAACAGAACACAAGAAATAACAACTATACTAAAAGAGATATTTGATACAAAAGAAGATTATACGAAAAATGAAGGGAAATTCCAGACCATCGGATTTCTCTTTACTCATCAGAATGTAAATTATGCAGTAATTACATCTGGACATGATAACTATGGACAGATCAAAATGCAAAAATTGGTTCTTTACCTTCTTATATTAAGCTTGGTTTCTTTACTTGCGGCATGTGCCCTCGGATACTATCTCGCAAAATCTGTTTTAAAACCGGTAGGAACTATTTCGGATAGAATGAAAGATATAACGGCTAATAAACTCCATTTACGACTGGTAGGATATAATGAGAAAGATGAATTTGGAGAACTTGCAGCATCATTTAATAAAGCATTGGATATAATAGAGACATCCTTTGAATCTCAGAAAATGTTTGTAAGCAATGTATCACATGAACTTCGTACACCTTTGGCAACACTTATAGGAGAAATAGATCTATCATTATTAAAAGAACGTACGGCAGAAGAATATAGAAATACTTTAATAAACTCGCGTCAGGATACAAGTAAACTGATAAAACTGCTTAATGGTTTACTCGATTTGGCAAAAGCCAGTTACGATGAAAACAATATGTCAATGAGTCCCGTAAAGATTGATGAAGCACTCTTAGAGGCAGTAGAATTAGTTTTAAAAGGAAATCCTGAATATGATATTAAGCTTATTTTCAATCAAGGTATTATGGAGAATACAGAACTATCTATTATTGGAAATGAGTATCTTTTAAAGACAGCCTTTGTTAATCTAATGGAGAATAATTGCAAATATTCGCATAATAAAACCTCTACTATTGAAATTTCACTTATTGGCAAAAGAGTTATTTTGCGATTCTCAGATACCGGTATAGGTATTCCCGAGGATGAAATAGAACATCTATTTACTCCGTTTTTCCGGGGAACTAACAAAAAATATGTACAGGGGAATGGTATCGGGTTAGCTTTGGTAAAAAAAGTAATAGTTCTGCATAAAGGCATAATAAATATTCATTCTGTTGTAGATAAAGGAACCACTTTTACGATTGAATTTACTCTGAACTAAGAATATTAAAAAGCTTCATTTATGTTAATATAAAATGCAGACTGACTTTTACCTATCCCGTAATCAATTCGAAGATTAGTTTGGTCTTTAACCCTAAAACGATATCCAAGACCAACAGTAGACAAGGTTTCTTTTTTCTTGAAATCGCTTAATTTAGGAAAAACATTTCCTGCACCTGCCCATGCAACCATACCACTTCGTTTGTAAATATGCTGTCTTAATTCGATTTGTGATTCTATGAAATTTTTATCTCTGTATTGTCCTGTATAATATCCACGCATTTGGCTTGCATCTCCCGCTTGAGCCATAAGGTTCCAAGGGACATCCCCCCTATTGAATTGCCCTCCAAGATCAAAAGAAACGGTAGTTCTCTTATTGAGTTGTTTGTAATATCTGAATGTCATCTCTGTTTTGTTAAATCCTGAAGTGTTACTAGAAAAATTAGGATAGAATACATCTCCTATTTTTGTATAGATTCCCTTATGAGGTTCAGTAATATTATCTCTGGAATCATAGATTAAATTCATTCCGGCACCTATAGCTGTGATTTTTCTTTTCTCTCCATTCAGCACATTCATATCATCAAAATATTTGCCCCTTATATCTCGAGTATTTGTTATCAAACCTATCGCAGTATGGTTATCTATTTTCTTGAATAAATTGACGTTTACCTGCATATCTTGTATGTTATAATCAGTGTAATATGAATATCTTCCTGCATTATAACCAACACCCCAATATTGGGAAGGCGTATCGGAAAAAGAAATATCTGAATCTATCCAATATTTCTTTTTAGGGAAATAAATACTACTGCGTATTCCAAGAGCATAAGCTCCCGAGGAGGTTGCGTTGATATATAAAGATATATTAGACGGATCATTATCTTTTTCACAACCGTGTAGCCGAAATAGCCCTGAGCCTATAAGCCCCATACCAACCTTAGTTTCATTCGTATAATAAGGGCCTCCGATTACAGAATAGTTAAAAGATTTGTCTGATGAGGTTTGATCGGATTTTTGTAAATATTGAAAAACTGTATTTTCGATATAACTAATCGCCGGTTTTATAAAGCCTTTATTTTCAACTATAATTGTGTCTTTCTCGTTATTTGTTTGTGCGCTCACTGTTGTTACTATTCCTATAAGGAGAAAAAGTGTTATTTTGTTTCGCATATAATTTATTAGGGATTTATTTGTCGGTTTTTTCACGATACAAAAATAGAGTCTCCAGCTTGTTTATTCATCTTGTTTTCAATTAGAAAGTTATTAAAATTAGATATTCCATTCTAATGATTTTCTGTCTTTTATTAAAATGATATTTAAGGTGTTTTTGCTTGTCTAAGGGCGGAAAATCCTTTTATGAGAGCTTTTCAAATGCTTTTCCACAAAAAAGAAAGCCTCGAATTCTTATATAAGATTCGGGGCTTTTCCAAAATAAGTTATGCTTGAAGAATAATTACATTTCTTTAATATCCGTAATTCTGTCCATTTGGATCCATTGGACTTACTCGGTCTAAATGTTTTTGAGGTATAGGTCTGAATCGGTGGAACGGTTTAACATTCGGTGCAGCAAAAGAATTGCGTTCTTTGAGCATTTTGACAAAGAAATCGGCTCCATTTCTTACTAAATATTCAAAACGATGTAATTCTCCTTCTGTCTCTTTACCGTTTTCGTCAAGGAAGAATACTAATCTTGCATCATCGGTCATAGCACTGATAAAGCCTGCAGTAACTTTCATTTCATCTACTGTCGATTTCTTTCTGTCAGCGTAGTTACCTCCATCATATTTCCAATAATGTGAATATTTGCTCTCTCCTTCTTTCCATGCAGCGCGTTCGCGGACAATATTTAGAGCTGCAGCCGAATTTGCATAATCTCCTTTCATAGCCAAAGCTTCAGCTAACAAGATATATGTTTCTCCCAAGCGGTAGCAGAAATAATCCCTAAATCCGGCCTGATCGTTGGTTGATGCTCGGCGACTATCCAAATATTTTATTAGAGTAGGGAAAGTATTTGTTATTCCGTCTCTGATACCTCTATTTCCAATCTCGGTTTTTGTAATAGATTGCATTGGTATATACCAGTAAGGTTCCATAGAACGTGCTAAAGCAAGCTTCTCAGAACGAGTTCCACTCTGGAAACGTTTATCCAGATTCTCTACAGAGAATACAATGGCTGTATCGCCTACCACATAACGAGGAGACCCTTCAGTCTTACCTATCGATGTAGGATCAAAGGTTCCTGCGGCATTCGTGAAAGATTTCCAACTCACATCAGCCGAAGGTGTCTGATTGGCATAATATACCCATACATGAGACTTATAAAGACGAGAGTCTATCAGTTTACCTTGTTTAGAACTTGCATAATATTGTGGCCCGTATAGTCCGTTATCAGCATACAAGAAAGGTGTTGGAGAAGTCCGTCTCCATCCGCGACCAGTAATTAAATCACGACCTATTCCCATACTGGTACCTCTACTTACACTTTCTGTACCTTTTCCATTTTCTGTAACCATAGGCATACCGTCAGCTTGTGTAGTGAACATCATATGCAGCCAGTTACCGCCATCATTGACTTTGTCCGGAGTCTGGTTATTATAAAAGTGGTTGGTTGAAAACTGTATGCTAAAAAGAATTTCAGGGCCTGCATAATCACCAGGAGTAGGGCCTCCTGTCTTAGGATTAAACCTCCATAAGTCAGCATAGTCGGGACTAAGGGTATGATTGCTGCCACTTCCTGCACCAGTACCAAAATTACAAACTGCACTTGCATATTTTATAGCCAAATCTAAATCGTCTGTAGTTGCTCCACGATCTTCATTCATTTTAGGGTCAGACTGACTTTGTGTATATTTCTGACAATAACGGAACATATGCGATTTAGTTAGTAAATGCCCTGCAGCACCTTTACCTACACGACCATAATCACCTGTTACTTTACCTTGCGCATCAGCCCACGGAAGTAAATTCCATGCTTCTGTAGCATCGTTTATGATTTGTGCCCAAATTTCTTTTTGTGGCGAACGTACAAAGTTGAGCTTTGGTGCATCAACAGGCTCTAGTACCAACGGGCAATCACCGTAGTGTATAGCCAGCACGTAGTAATAATAGGCTCTCAGGAACAATAGCTCACCTTTTCTTATATTCTTGATGTCAGCAGCCATCGTTGTATTCGATTCTATGTATTTTAAGCCTAGATTAGCTCTAGCTACGCCATTGTAACAATCTGTCCAAAAGGCAGAGAATGTCTCATTCGAAGGATTCATTGCTGATGTATATAAAGCAAAATCAGTACCTCCGTCTCCCCCTATTGTGTACATATCTGTACCGATCTCCTGAAAGATTATTCCTGATGGAGTATTCGATGTTGAAAACATTCCCCTTCCGTTTTGGTAAGCTGATACAACCAACGCGTTAAGCCCTTCGTTGGAATTGTAGTAGGTATAATTCGTGTTATATCCTTTTTCTTCCAAAAAATCTGAGCAGGATGCCATAATACATCCAAATATTCCAATTGTAATTATATATTTTAAGGATTTCATGTTTCTTATTATTTAATTGTTAAAATGTTAAATTTACGCCAAACATATAATTTCTCAGGGTTGTAGGTTCACTATAGGATTCGTGTTTGCGAGCATAGTCTCTTGTCGCCTTAACCGAACCTTCAGGGTCGTTGTTTGGATAACTCGTAAATGTGAACGGATTCTGTAATTGTGCGTAAAATCTAGCTTTTTCGACACCAACAATCCTTGTAAGACTCGCCGGTAAAGTATATCCTAATGTAATATCAGATATTCGAACGAAGTCTCCCTTGTTATACCAATAAGCTTCTCTATGCGGTTGGTCAGCATCTCCTTTTGTCGGTTTTCTGAAACTGCTCTGAGTATTTTCAGGTGTCCAATAGTTTACTACCCGTGTGTTCATACGTCCATCGTGTCCTACTCCTGGATCGCTATAAATTGTATGTCCAAACATTCCATACATAAATATATAAAGGTCAAAATTCTTATAATAGAAATTATTTCCCATACCAAGATTCCATTTTGGCATTTTTTGTCCGCGGAAATCACGGTCTTTTTCATCAATTTTGTAGTTTCCATCCAGATCAACAAAACGTAAATCACCAGGTTTGTAAGAATGGCCATTTGCATTAAATTTTGCCATTTCTTCCATGTCCTCTTTTGAGTATCCCCAAACGTTTTTAGTATTTACATAATCGTAATATGTATCAACCGGATGTCCAACAAACCACATATTTGCGACATCTTTTTCTAGACCGGATGCTAATTTTACAATTTTTTCCTTATTCATCGAAAACTGTAATGAGGTATTCCATTTGAAGTCTTTTGTTTCAAAGTTCACAGTGGAGATGGCTACTTCAATCCCTTGATTTTCTGTTTCTCCGATATTTGAAAGAATTTGACCAAATCCAGATACTTCAGGTAATGCACGGAACATTAACAAGTCCTTTGTGTTTTGCTTGTAAACATCAATGGAACCTGAGATGCGCCCTCTTAATATTCCAAAATCAACTCCGAGGTTGTATTGTCCTGTAGTTTCCCATGTTAAGAGTGGATTAGATAGCGAATTAGGAGCATAACCTATTGCACCGATCTCTCCCCATGTGTAGCGACTACTAGAGATTTGTCCTATAGTTTGATATGGATTAACAGCAGAGTTTCCTGTCTTTCCATAACCTAAACGAAGCTTCAAATTAGAAACTACTGGTATATTATTTTTTATAAACGCTTCATCGGAAATACGCCATGCAAAAGATGCAGATGGGAATGCAACCCATTTATGACCTTCAGCCAGACGAGAAGAACCATCACTACGGATAGATGCTGTTAACATATAACGATTATCTTTGAACCCATAGATAGCACGACCCATCCATGACATCATTGACCATTGCGTGTAACCACTTGTAGCAGATTGTGTACTTGCTGTTCCTAGATTGTAATACCATTGAGACTCAATTGGTAGGCCCACACCGCTTGCAGTAACAGGCTCATCGATTGATTTCTCAACAGACTGTACTCCTGTTAAATTAAGGCTATGTTGTCCAAACGTTTTGTTATAGCTAAGTATGTTCTCAAAGGTCCAACTTCTTTTAAACTCCAGATTTTGATTGGCTCTGGCATTACCAAAACCTTGTTGTGTAGAGGCAGAAGCGTAAAAAGCCTGCTCTTGTCCACTATAATAATTTGTTCCGAAATTAGCTCGGTATGATAATCCATTGTCTAATGTTATTTGAGCATATAGGGTTGCATCAATCTGGTTTCTTTTGGTTTTCCCTTGATTTCCGGTAAAGTCATAGAAAGGGTTCCATAGCATACCTTCTCCTGTTGGATGAGGAACTAAACCTAAAGCAGGATCTCCATTTTTTGTAACATCACCTCCATTACCGTAATCACCACTACCGCCCGGAGTATAATAAGGAGTCCCTAATGGGTTCCAGTTTCCTCCAACTCCGGTACCATTAAAATATTCCCAATAAGCAAAGTTTGTAGTAGCTCCCATATTTATGTGTTTACCAAGTTTTTGGTCTACGTTCATACGTAAAGTATATCTTGTACGAAAAGATCGTGGGGTAATTCCTTGATTATCCATAAACGATCCAGATAGGAATATTTTGGTATCCTTACTTCCTCCACGTATACTTATGTTATGATTTTGAGATATTGCCTCATCCCTGTATCCTGCCATTTGCCAGTTGAATCCGCGAAGCATAGATGGGTTATATGTCCCACTTTCCCATGCTTTGCGTACAGACTCAAGGACATATCCAGATTGATCGCGGGTGATATATTCCATTTTTTGATCATATTCCCAATTCGGAGTCATGGATGGGTATGCCGAAGTAGGGTCTAAGGTATATCCTCCTTGTCCGTCATAGATATATTTGCGATCGGCTTCTCGTAAATATTCTATATATTCCGCCGCATTTCGCACTTTCCTCATATTATCTATTTTACCAATAGTGACATAACCATTATATTCTACATTCACTTTTCCTTCTTCTCCTTTTTTGGTTGTCACAAGTATAACTCCATTTGCTCCGCGAGATCCATATATTGCTGTTGCAGATGCATCTTTTAAAACTTCAATTGAGGCAACATCCGATGGGTTGATTACACTTACACCACTGGCTGATGGTATTCCATCAATGACAAATAAGGGATCATTGGTTGCTTCAATAGAGCGATTCCCTCGTATACGAATCATGGGGTCGGTATTAAGATCTGCTCCCGCAACCATCATCCCTGCCACTTTTCCACGCAGAGCTTCTTGGATCGTTGTTGGTGCTGTAGCAATCAAGTCTTCGGCTTTCACTTGAGATATAGAGCCTGTAAGGTCTCGTTTCTTTTGCACACCATAACCAATAACCACAACTTCGTCTAATCTCTTGTTATTTTCTTTTAAGATAATTTGGATATTGTTTTTGTTCGAAACATCAATTTGTTGTGTTTCCATTCCGATATATGAGACTATGAGGACTTGCTCTCCCGAGATAAGTTCAATGTTAAATTCCCCATCTGTATTTGTTACAGTTGCATTCTTTGTATTCTTTTGTACAACAGAAACTCCAATGAGTGCTTCCTGTGTCTCATCTAAAACTTTACCATTTATTGTTCTACCTTTTTGCTGTGCTAAAGTCGGTAAACTATATAAAATACCTAATAGTAATATGACTAAAAACGACTTACTCTTGGTTAGAGAAGTAGGTTTATATAAAAATGTATTTTTCATTATAACAATTTTAAGTATTAAAAATTTAATTGTTTTATTCGCAATATCTTCTTTATAAGAAGCTTGATGTTATTTCTTTTTTGTTACATGTTATTTCATAAATATATCATTTAATGTTTTGTATTTTTCATCACTTGTTGTTTTATTCTACAGAAGATTTCAGAATTTGATAGGAATTCTACATAGACTTAGGCTAATCAGTAAAAAAGAAATTTTTATAAAACACTATCGATTTAGATTCTCAAAATAACAGCTTTCAGCCATTATCTTTTTAGGTTAAATTTTCCAAAGTTCAGTTGTAATAGATTTGATTTTTAGCAGCTTTTTCATAATATAAAATATTTTATAACAAAAAGAATCACTCAGCGATAGTTATAAAAACTATACACCAATCGTTATATCCTTCTGAACACAGTTCAGATTCCACTATAATATTTATGCAATATATACCGGCGCTTATGCAAAAATACGTTAAACAAATCTAGAAACTAGCATGGATTATTGTTTAATGAAACTATCTTCTATTTGTTTAAAATTGTTGTACCGAAATGAATTTTGTCGCATATTATTTAGTTTTTGTCGCACCTAGAGATATTTAATGTTTTTTTAGATAAAAAATGCAATAGGTTATGTGTTAATGTACTCTAAATTAGTATTTTATTGTTTAATAGTGTTCTTTGACTTTATACTTATTAATGTGTTAATAAGGTATCGTATTATCCATAATAGATAAGGAAATTTCTTCTAAAAATAGTATCTTTGTTATAATCTAAATTTAAACCATGAAATACTTATATCTTTTATTTATATTGTCATTGTTCTACCTAAGTAAAGTCTCAGCACAGAATACACATCCTTATAATATGAAAGATTATCGGATGACAGAATTATCTTCAAATCTTATCAATAAAATAATTCAAGATTCTAGCGGTTATATATGGGTCGCTACCGATTATGGACTAAATAAGTTTGATGGGATTAAATTTACTCAATATTTGCATATTGAAGGAGATAGTACATCTTTGTTAAGCAATAATGTTAAAACATTAATGATTGATAAGAATGGTATACTATGGATCGGCACTAACAAGGGAATTCAATGTTATAATTCTTTAGAAAATTCATTTAAAACAATTATTTTTCCCGAGAATCTATATCTCCACGTTTCAAATATAATTGAGTTACGTGATGGTCAGATGTGGGTGACGACAGCAGGAACTGGAGTTTTTTCTATTGATAAGGATAACCTGAGAGCAAAACCACTTGACGAAATTACACGGTTGACAGATGATTTTATTGCATATATGTATCAAGATAAACAAAACTATATTTGGTTTGGAATTAATGACAAGGGACTTATCCAAATGAACCCTATTACAAAGAAAACAAAACAATTTACAATCCCTGATATTCCTTCTAACTCTATTATTTGTATGCTCGAAGACGATAATGATAGATTATTAATGAGTACCTCAATATCTGTGAGTTATTTTGATAGAAATAGTCAAAAGTTTATTCCCATAGAATGGGAAGGGCAACCTGGGTATGGCATTACGGATATGACTTTAAGCCATAATGGGAATGTGTTTGTTAGTACTACGACTAAAGGTCAGGGAGTTAAATATATCGATAAGAAAAGTGGGAAATTGCTAACGTATACAAATTCGAGAAACAGCTTGGCTATTAATACAGGAAAGATTCATGCCTTATTAGAGGATCGTGATAAAAATCTTTGGTTGGGTTGTTTTATGAAAGGTTTATTAGTAATACCTAATAAGTCGACCCAATTTAATTTTTGGAATATTGTAAATAATCAAAATCAGCTAGGGAATTTAATTACATCGATATATAAGGATCATGAAGGTTATATTTGGTGCACTGTAGATAGAGTTGGTATCCTTAAATTGAATGAAAAAGGGGAAATAATAAAGCAATATACAGAGATCGATGATGCAATATCGATAGTGGAAGATTCAAAAAATAATATTTGGATTGGTTCTTATAGTAAGGGGCTTGCTAAGTTAGATCGTAAAACAGGTAAATGTAATTTCTTGAATATCCCTTATTATGGCTATATGAAGACAATAAGGGAAGGTAGGGATAATTTACTCTATATATCAACTTTTGGTGCCGGATTTATTCAATATAATCCTCAAACAGGTATTCACAAACAGTATAATATGAGGCAGGAGGACCCGCAAAAGGGTAGGCTTGGCAATGATTGGATTACTTCTATCCTATGTGATTCCAAAGGGTTAATATGGTTTGCCCATTATAAAGGGGTTAGTTGTTTTGACCCATCTCAAAATCGTTTTATTCCTATTAAGCATGATAGTATTTTATCAAATCAGATATGTTTGTCTATTATGGAGAGTAACGATGGCAATATATGGCTAGGAACATATAATGGACTTTTCTCTATAGATAGAGCTACTCAGGATATAAAGAATTACACAGTAAAAGATGGGCTGTCGAGTGACGTTATTTGTGGCTTGGCTCAAGACAAAGAGGGGAATATTTGGTGTAGTACCTTTCAGGGTATTAATCAAATAAAAATAAAAGATAATAAAATAATAAACTATTATATAGGAAATGGATTATTTGATAAGATTTATAATAGAGGTGTTTATTTTCAGGGTGCTGATGGAATTATTTATTGGGGAGGGAATAATGGAATAACTTCTTTTTATCCTGAAAATATTATTACACCCAGTTATGAACATGAGATATTGACTACTAATCTGTATGTCCATAATCAGTCTGTGAATATTAATACATTATCAGGAGGGAAGCATATAATCGATTCGGAGATACTATCAGCAAAAGAGTTTAAATTTTCATATGAAGACAACACTTTCACATTCGAATTCTCGACTATGGATTTTATTGACCCGGAGAATATATACTACGAATATAGATTAAAAGAATTAAGTAGCGAGTGGAGTTCAACACTACCGGGAATCAATCAGGTAACATATAATCATCTGAATCCCGGAAAATACACATTAGAGGTTAAGGCCGGTAAATTTGGTGCTTTCTCTCAGCCCAAGCAGTTTTCTATTATTATATCACCTCCCTGGTATAAGAGTACATGGGCATATGCATTTTACTTATTTCTCATTCTTATTTTTGGAGTATTGATCGTGAATCTTATTCGGAAGAAGAGAAATGAACAGATAAATGAATCGAAGCTTCAGTTTTTTATTAACATCTCACATGAGATAAGATCTCCTCTTACTCTGATAATAAGTCCTATGGAAAAACTTCTGAAAAGTAATTTCGATACAGAAACCATGCAAACTTTGCAAAATATGCATCGTAATGCAAATCGAATATTGGGGCTTGTGAATCAATTGCTCGATATAAGAAAGCTGGATAAAGGACAAATGAAGTTGAGGTTTAGTAAGACTGATATGGTTGGTTTCATAAAGGAGTTGTTTGACGTTTTTGAATACCAATCAGTGAGGAGAAATATTCAGTTTACCTTTCAACATCAAGATGACAACTTAGAAGTGTGGATTGACCGGAATAACTTCGACAAAATATTGATGAATATATTATCAAATGCGTTCAAGTATACTCCTGATGGTGGAGAAATAAATGTATCATTAGCCACAGGAGTCGATAACAGTGTTTGGGGGCCACTTCAGAAATACATGGAGATATCAATCGTTGATTCAGGTATAGGCCTAGAAGAAGGGAAGATAGAAAAAATATTTGATAGGTTCTATCAAGGACAAAATCAGGAGACGTTCACTACTGTAGGGTCGGGAATAGGATTAAACCTTGCTCGGACATTGGTGCTATTACATTATGGTGCTATTACAGCTAAGAACAGAGAGGGTGCTACAGGTAGTTGTTTTACAATTCGCATACCCTTAGGAAATCAGCATTTGAGAAAGGATGAGATTGCAGATCAGACATCAGACAGTCGTCCGTTGTTGAACCAAAGGAACTTTATGGAAAATGTTGTAAATGAAAAATCCGAAACGTATAGACGAAGAACAAATTATAAAATTCTAATAATCGATGATGAAGAAGAAATAAGAGATTTTCTTTCTCAAGAATTGGGTGAGTTATTTAAAGTAATTACTGCTGTTGATGGTGTTGATGGGTTACAAGTTGCTATAGATCGACTGCCCGATTTAATTATTTCTGATGTAATGATGCCCAATATGGATGGTTTAAATTTGGTGAAAAGACTTAAAAACAATAATAATGTAAGCCATATACCTATTATTCTTCTAACATCAAAAGCTGAATACCAAGATCGTATACAAGGCTTAGATAGGGGAGCAGATGCCTATTTGTCCAAACCATTTAATATAGAAGAACTAATTGTTACAATAAATAATCTGATTTTAAACCGCAGGCTACTTAAAGGGAAATTTTCGGGAGCTCAGGATCAAGAAGATAAAATAAAACCGATTGACTTCAAATCAGGCGATGATATCTTAATGGAACGTGTTGTTACGGTCATAAATGAGAACATAAGTAATACCGAACTCAATGTAAATATGCTGGCATCTCAAGTTGGACTAAGTCGGTCGCAGTTACATCGACGGATGAAAGATATGACCGGCATATCGCCTGTAGACTTTATTAAGAATATTCGACTCAAGCAAGCTGCGAATCTTCTTAGAGAAAAGAAAATGGATGTGTCTTTAGTTGCATATTCCGTCGGATTTACGAATCAATCTTACTTCTCCACAATGTTTAAAAAACTATATGGCATTTCTCCTACTGAGTATATAATGAAAGCTCAGGATGAAGATGATGCAAAAAAATAGAATTAATATGAACCTCAAGAATTATCTTGAGGTTTATTTTTGCTATCAAATAAGAGTTTTACAGGCCTTTTGAAATTTAGTTTGCTAATTTATTTAACTGTAAGTAGATATGCGAAAAAAGTGACAAAGGTGACAAAAGTAACAAAAGTAACAGGTTATTGTATATATTTCCTTGTTACTTTCTATTCGACCAACTCATATATAGATAAATAATCCTGCCAAGAATAACACTGGCAGGATTAAATCTCAAGTTCATTTATATATATAGAGAATCTGACTAGAACAACAAGAAGTCATATCATAGCAAAATCATCTATTCTCCAAACATCCAATAGTCGAAATTGAATAAAGAGTGAGGTTCTTTGCCTTTAAACACAAAGTATACATCATGAACATCTTTTGTGTTTTTAACAGCTGTTTCCACTAAGCTCCAATTATCCCATTCTCCGGTATATGGCGCGTGCAAAGTACCGACCAGTTTTCCGTCAATATTGTCAAGTCGTATTTCAATAGTTCCACCATGATATCTACTTGATATTGATGCGGAGAATCGTGAAGCCCCTTTATTTCCGAAATCAACGTCGCGTAATTTAATATAATCTCCATTATGTATGGAGGTTACATAAACACCGATTTTCTCATTCTCTTCTATCGATATACCTTCACTCCAAGCCATCGTTTCTGCTTCAGTTCTTTTAAAAGGATTCAATTTGTTAACACCCTTCATGATACCCTCTTTGGTCATTTTCATCTCAGGGATAGATCCATCCTCATTATAGGAGAATTGCTCTACACATACAGAACGACAATAGCTATGGCCTTCGGGCAGGGCATCATTGTGATAAAAGAAGTATGAATTTCCCTTATAATCAATGATTCCGGGATGATTGGTATTACTGCCCCCTTCCAAAGGCATTACACAACCTTTATATTCCCACGGACCTGTCGGATTTTTACTTACTGTATAATGGAGCGACTCAGGGAAACCTGATGCATAGATCATATAATACAAACCTTGACGTTTATAGACCCATGGAGCTTCGGTAAAGCCTGGTCCAAAGATAGATTTGTCTTTTGCATCGAGAGCGGTAATGTCACCATCAATCGAAATCATGTCATTATTAAGTTTAGCCCAATAACATACGCCATTACCCCAATACAAATAAGATTGTCCATCATCATCTATAAAGACAGAAGGATCCAGATCATCCCATGCATGTTTAGCATGGCGAGTCATATCATTAGTCACTAACGCCTTCCCCAATGCGTCTTTAAATGGCCCATAAGGGCTCTCGGATGAGGCTACTCCTACAGCAACTCCCGGAAAGAACTTGTTCATTGATGAGATATACCAATAAAACTTACCATTCCTATAAATACATTGTGCCGCACTTGCATCACCTACCGACCAAATAAAATCACTTGTTCTCAAGGGTGTTTTATGTGCTGTCCAGTTTACCATATCTATGGTTGAAAATAATTGGTAATCCCTCATTAAATAACCATTTGGCGGTGCATCCTTTTCGTCATGGCCCACATATAAAAACAATGTATCATTATAGACTATCGGTGCCGGGTCTGCGGTATACATTGTTTGTATAATAGGATTTTGAGCCTTTAAATTAAATAAAGGCAAGTTGATCAAGATCAATAATAAGCAGAGACGTATAATTCTTTTTTTATTCATATTATTCTGTCATATAAATATTTAAACTCCGCTGTAAGCACTAAACCCACCATCGACAGGAAGCACTACTCCGGTTATAAAACTAGCAGCATCACTGCATAGAAACTGTACAACTCCGTTTAGTTCTGTAATATCACCGAAACGTCCCATTGGGGTTTTAGCCAATACCTTTTTACTTCTCTCTGTTAAAGAACCGTCAGGATTGATAAGTACAGCCCGGTTTTGGTCTCCGATAAAAAATCCCGGAGCAATAGCATTTACCCTGATCTTATCTCCATATTTTAGAGCCATTTCGGTAGCCATCCATTGTGTGAAATTACTTATTGCTGCTTTTGCTGCCGAATAGCCGGGAACACGACTTATTGCAGAATATGCAGCCATAGAAGATACATTTATAATATTTCCGCGTCCTTGTTCTGCCATAACTTTTGAAAATATCAGAGTTGGAAAAACTGTACCGTCCATATTGAGCTTTATAACTTTTTCCCAATCAGTTGTTTTCATTGTATAAAAATCCTGATCAGGAGCTAATGTTGCTCCCGGAACATTACCACCTGCTGCATTAACGAGAATATCTAATTTGCCATATATGCTGAGTATCTTTTCTCGGCTTTCTGTCAATTGATTTTCATCCATCACATCGCATTTGATGAATAAAGATTTACCTCCATTTTCATTAATATCCTTAACAAGAGCATTTCCTTTATCTTCGTTACGTCCTAGTATTACAACATCTGCTCCTTGTTCTGCAAGGTGTCTGGAGATACTGCCACCTAATACTCCGTATCCTCCTGTTACAATCGCAACTTTACCTTCTATACAAAAGAGATTCTCTTTTGTTTTTGTATTAATATCTGTCATCTGTTTAATTCGTTTTTTATGGTTTCTATTACTCCATCCATCTGTGCTAGAGCATACATGCGTCCGTAGAATGAGTAACCCGGATTATAACCTTTATCAGCATCATCGAGCATTAGTCTGCCATGATCTACTCTCATGGGCAGTAACGGATTTTCTTTTTCAAAAATATGCACCAATTCGATTAGATGTCCCCGCCCTTCCAGATGTGGTGCTTCGATAAAATTGCCATCCGAAAGGATATTTGTACTTCTTAAATGTACGAAGCGTGTACGAGATACAAACTGGCGAGCCAATTCCCGAACATTATTGTGTATTCCGGAACTTAGCGATCCTGCACAAAATGTGATTCCATTATGTGGGTTGTTAACAGCATTTAATATCCATTCAATATCTTCTCTGTTAGAAATAATACGAGGTAAACCCAATACCGGATATGGCGGATCGTCTGGATGAATACACATATTAATACCGTATTCGTCACAGACAGGCATTATTCGTTCTAAAAAGTATTTTAAGTTTTCTCTTAATCCTTTTTGATCTATCCCATTGTACAATGCTAGAAGTGTTTTAAAAATAGCAACAGGATTTTTATCCCCGTCTTTTATATTACCATTGATAAAACCCTGTGTCTTTACAATGATAGTGTCTATCAACTGTTCTTTTTCATGTTCTGTTATAACCTTATCCAGTTGGTAGACCTTATCCATTTCTTCTTTTGAGTAATCCTCTTTTGCACCCTCCCGTTTAAGGATCATGCAATCAAAGTAAGCGAAGCGTGTCTTATCAAAATAGAGAGAGAAAGTACCGTCAGACCATGGGTACATGAGATCTGTACGAATCCAGTCTATAACGGGCATAAAATTGTAGCAAACAGTTTTAATACCGGCTTCTCCAAGGTTTCGGAGGCTTGTAATATAATTATCTATCAGTAAATCTCTATTATCTCCTCCATATTTAATGGCTTCGCTAACAGGCAGGCTTTCTACAACAGACCAGTACAGTCCGGCTTCTTTTATATAGTTATTCAGATCGTTGATTGCTTCTGACGACCACACTTCACCGTTCGGTATATCATGCAATGCGGTAACAATCCCTTCTACTCCGATTTGCCTCAATATAGGCAGCGTAATCTTATCTTTTTTCCCGAACCACCTCCATGTCTTTTTCATTTTCCAGTTAATTATGGTGTTTCATATCTAGTTTTATTTTCATCAGGTCATCGAGCTCATATATAGGACGTTCAAGATCATAGGGGATAGGCTTTTTTGAGAATGTCTGGAAGTACAACAAACAAGCATCTCTCCACCATACGGCATCTCGTGCCTGAATTTTTAATTTGGATTGAACCTCCTCGAAACGTCTGGAGTCTACATATTGCTCCATTCTATCCCAAACTTTCTGATACTCTCTTACCTGCTGTACACCCGAATCATACTTATAACAAAGAGCATCCCACATCGTTTTATCGTCATTCATCTTATAGTTCCATGGAACATGATGAAACCACAACAGTAAATTCTCTGGACAGGTTGATATGTCATTATAAATATTATTCAAAGGAGGAAAATAATGGGACACGGCATCACTCCCCGTTGTTGTACGATTAAAACCGAGCCCTATAGTATCTGCTTTGTGATAGTATACAGAAGTCCAGTCTTCTCTAGCGGCTTGAGACAACCAAGGTTCAGGTCCGTAATGGTGGTCTTCGGCAAAAATATGGTGAAGTCCTAGCGGCATCATATAGTCAACAATGGTTTCTCTAGAACTCAACATCATATTTTTCACCGGTTCTACAAATTCGTTATTATCCGAAAATGTCATTCTTATCCATTCATCAGCTATTTGGTTTGAAGAAAGTTGATGATTCCAAGCTAAGCGTCCGAATGCATACCAGTTAGTCTGTGCAAAATGATGTCCACACCAGTTTGTATCTTCACCTATATTAGATACAGCCGATATGGCCGTCGTTTTAGCCGGACGTAATGTCCCGTCTGTTATTTTGGCTACCGTAGAACCTTTTCCATCTGAATACGTATCGCTATCAAGAGTTTCCTTGAACATAGTAGCCAGATATGCAAGATGGTTAGAAAAACCGAGATACTCTTGTGTTATCTGAAATTCTACCATTGCCGGAGTCTTACGCAGTGCGCCAAACAAAGGATTGAATGGTTCACGTGGTTGAAAATCGATAGGGCCGTTCTTTATCTGAATAATGACGTTATCCCGAAATTGTCCATCCAATGGTACAAACTCCTGATATGCCTGTTTTGCCCGGTCTTCCATACTCGGATTATATACAAACGCTCGCCACATAACTATACCCTCGTATGGCTTCAGTACATCGGCTAGCATATTTGCGCCATCGGCATGGGTTCGTCCGTAATCTTGAGGTCCGGGTTGCCCTTCAGAATTAGCTTTTACCAGAAACCCTCCGAAATCGGGGATTAGTGAATAGATTTCTTTGGCTTTGGCTTTCCACCACTTCTGCACCTCCGGGTTTAATGGATCCGAATCGGATAGACCTTCCAATACCTTAGGAGAAGAGAAATTTACAGAGAGATAAACTTTAAGTCCATAGGGACGGAAGATGTCAGCTAAAGCTTTTACTTTTTCCAAATAATCTTTCTTTAGAATATTCGGTGAAGCATTCACATTATTCAGTACAGTTCCGTTAATTCCTATCGAAGCATTCGCCCGAGCATATTCTTTATATCGTGGAGAAAGTGTATTGGGCAGTTCATCCCATTTCCATAACGAATAACCCGCATATCCACGTTCGATAGTTCCGTCTAGATTATCCCAGTGATTGAGGATACGTATATCATAAGAGGGCAGTTCTTCTATATCTAAAGTAGTTAAATCTGCTCCTGTCTGTTGCAATCGTAATAAACAATATGATCCATATAGTAGCCCGACATCAGAACCTGCTGAAATAATAATTTTCTGATTATTGGATTTAATACTATACCCATCTTTAAGATGCTTGAGTTTTTTATTTAACTGTAACTCTACGGTCTGCCCTTCCCAATGATTTGATAATTCATCCAAAGCAATATTGATAGTAGGGCTACTATGTGATGATAGTATCGATTTCTCTTTTTGCTTTATTTCAGGGTAGCGTAGCCATAAGCGGCTTCCGTCTTCAGCCCATGATAAGAGAGATGATAAAATAAAAATAATAAAGAGCGAAATGTATCTGATTGTCATATTAATCCTTTTAATATTAAATACAAGGGCGAATATTCATTCGCCCTTGCCAGAAAACTAAGAGTCCAAAAAATTAACCTAAAACCTTTAAACCTAAAATAAACTAATAGCTTTCTAACCCTTCTATTGTTTTAATTGTTCCGTCATTGTTATATTCCAATTCGATAACTTTCATACTTCTAAGCCATGTTTTTCCGCCCGAGGGTACGGAGTCATGATGGAAAAGAAACCATTTGCCTCTGTATTCGACAATGCTGTGATGCGTTGTCCAGCCGACTACAGGAGTGAGTATAACACCACTATAAGTGAAAGGCCCGTATGGATTGTCACCTATAGCATAGCATAGAAGGTGCGTATCTCCTGTGGAATACGAGAAGTAATATTTGCCGTTATATTTATGCATCCATGATGCTTCAAAGAATCGTCGATTGGTGTCACCTTGCGTCAATGGATTGCCATGTTCATCAAGAATAATTACATCTCGAGGCTCTTCGTCAAATTCGAGCATGTCATCTCTCAGGCGTGCAACTTTTCCACACAAAGCGGGTTCATTTTCAGCCGGAAAAGCAGCGCACTCCAATGCTTTATTTTTGCGATAGCGTTGCAGCTGTCCGCCCCAGATGCCTCCAAAATAAATATAATATTGTCCGTTTTCTTCAAATACACAAGGGTCTATACTATAACTTCCTTTTATTGGGTTATCCTGTGGTATAAATGGTCCGTAAGGTTTATCGCTAACAGCTACTCCCAAACGGAAAATATCATTTTTGTCTTTCATCGAGAAATACAAGTAATACTTACCGTCCTTAAAAGCCGTATCGCTATCCCATAGCTGACGACCAGACCAGGGAATATCTTCTACTGAAAGAACAACCCCATGATCGGTTACCTCTCCGTTTTCCACATCTTCTAAAGAGAAGACATGATAATCTTTCATATTAAAATGATCTCCGTTGTCATTTTCTGCAATGCCGCTTTCCCAATCGTGGGAAGGATAAATATAGATCTTACCTTCGAATACATGTGCAGATGGGTCAGCCATATAATCCTTCGGAAATAAATATCGTGCTTGTTTCATTTTTTTATTAGATAATGATGCTTATTATTTTTGCTTATTTTTTCTCTTCAGGAAGACCAGCCATCTTGATAATTTCTTGAACAACAGGTTTAGCCTTGTATTGTCTGTCAAACAATAAAGGATAGTCGGTACGGCCTTTCATTGGAAAATCGTTTTTCCATGAATCTACATCGCTTACACCCCATAAGGTGACACGGGTTATTTTTTCCTTATTATCTATAAAGAGCTTAAAGAAACTTCCCATACGCTCTGTCCATGCTACTGAAACGGAATCAGGTAGTCCGGTTGTATATGGATTCATTTTCTGATTATATGCTTCTATATCAGAGATGTTTGCTCCTGTGTTGCGACGAGGGGAGGGTAGGGCACTAAGATCTAATTCTGTAACCATAACCTTTACACCTGTTGAAGTATAATCATCAATAGTTGCCTGATATTCTTCCAGACTTGGTCCATCCATGCCAAAATGTCCTTGCATACCAACAGCGTCGATTCGTATATTTTTTCCCTTAAACGATTTTATCAAATTGATAATAGCTTCACGTTTGCCTTTATGCCATTCGTTATAGTCGTTATAATACAGTTCAGCTTCAGGGTCAGCCTCATGAGCATATTGGAAAGCTAAAGGAATAAACTCTTCTCCCAAAATTGTGTAAAACTTACTTTTACGATATGATCCATCTTCCATAATCGCTTCGTTCACCACATCCCAACCTTTTATACGTCCCTTGTAGCGAGACACTACTGTCGTGATATGAGTTTTCATGCGTTGTTTAAGAACTTCAGCTGATACGTCTTTTCCATCATTATCTACGAAGAACCACGATGGAGCTTGTGAATGCCAAATTAGACAATGTCCTGTGATATAAAGATTGTTTTGTTCTCCAAATTCTACAAACTTATCAGCATCATCAAAGAAAAATTCACCTTCTTTGGGTTGTAGAAACATACTTTTCATACAGTTTTCTGCTACTATGGCATCGAATTCGTTTTTCACAATATTTATCGATGCGGTATCTTTCCCATGTATCTGGGTTACATTAAGAGCTGTCCCTATATAAAATTTCCCTTTTAGGGCTCCTTTTAGTGACGGTTCATTTTTTATTTCTTTATTACTTTTTGCGCTACAGGCAAATGCTGTCATCAGCAACAAAGAAATGAGAAAATAATAGATGTTTTTTTTCATACTAAAATGTTTTATAGCGTTATTTTTATTTCAAATGTCTCTCTTCAATCTCCATGTTTATTTTGTCGATTACATTATCTTCCAGCTCATATCGGGATATAATGAACATGGCTAAAAGAAGAAGTATTGCAGGTATTACAGCTACAAGCCATAAAATACCTTGTTCGGCAAAGGCCGATTGTGTAACTTCGTTGTCTTTGTCGAATCCGACAAATGCCAATACAAGTCCCGGAACAACACCACCTAAGGCCATTCCTGCCTTATAGAAGATCCCTGTCAAAGCATTGACTATTCCTGAAATTCTTTTACCTGTTGTATGTTCTCCATACGAGATTACTTCCGGAACCAGAGCCCACATATAACCAGTAGCAACAATTATTCCTGTCGATTTGATGAATTGGGCAATAAAGACCAGCCAGACTTGAGTCTTAAGCGCAGGTATTACAGAAATGGCATACAACAACCCCATACCGATAATGGCAACCGTTAGAAATACATAGAACATTTGTTTTTTGCCGATTGCTCTTTTGATGGCAGGTACCATCGGCATAAAGATAAAGGCAGGGATAGATCCTAAAGCCATAAAGTATGGGAGCATATCGGGAGCCTGCACGTTGTAAATCATATAATACGACCCGGCTGAATTGCCGATTGCCATCATAGCAAAAGCTGTGATGAAGAAAAAAGCCAGTATTCTCAGAGGACGATTATGTTTAAATTCTATCCACAAGTCTGAAACTTTTACATTTTCTGTTTCTTTTTCAGCCATTACTACTCGTTCTTTAGTCTGTGTAAAGCAGAAAATTAATAAGGTTAATCCGGCTATGGCATAGATAGTCATTGTGATAAACCATGCGTTGGCAGATTCCGGCGAATTAATTTTCCCGTCAGATGAGAAGAGCTTTACAAGAATAGGTATTCCATAGCCTACCGCCAGTCCTCCCAAATTAGCCATAAACATACGTACCGAAGTCAGTTTGGTAATTTCGTCTGTATCGCGTGTAAGTGAGGCATTCAACGCTCCATAAGGAACATTTATAAGGGTATAAAGCATTGATAAACCAACATACGTTATGTAGGCATAGAGCAATGACCCCGAAAATCCATTCCAAAAACAAAGGATGGCAAAGCCGGTAAGCGGTATGCCTCCAAGCACCAGATAAGAACGGTATTTACCTAATTTAGGATTGTGTTTGTCTACGAATGCTCCCACTATAGGATCCCAGATTACGTCAACAATACGTACTATAAGAAACATGATCCCAGCTGCGGCAGCAGAAATGCCGAATACATTTGTGTAGAAAATGAGAAGGTACATTGATACCGTCTGATAGATAAGGTTTTGGGCTAAATCGCCCGAGCCGAATCCAATGCGTTGTATTCCCGATAATTTGTAAAAACCTTTTGATTCGGCTTTACCTTGTGATGTTGATTCCATTGTATGTTTTATTTATTTTTTTATTAATTCAACTTGGAATGAAGATGCGGGAAGACCTTCCTTATTCTTTAGGTTGGCTCCTTCTGGATTGTCAGCCCAGCCATATCGTACAGATACAGGTTGTTGCACCTGATTGCTCCATACTTTTATTGTATTTCTGTTTAATACAGCCGCTTCTGCCCAAACATACCTATTATCTCCTCCTGCAATAGTGAATCCGTTAAGCACCTGGTTGGAATATAGACCAGATCCTACAGAAGAGAAAGTGAGAATGATATTATTGCCTTTAACTTCGAAGCTTTCCAATTGGGGGCCTCTGCTTACAATTGTGGTGTCACCATAAGCTACACGTTGAGTTTCCAATGCCAAACGATGACCTACTCCTTTTTTGTTTTGTGGGTGAATATCGTTCCAGTCACCGAGTCCTAATGTGACAGCCATACCTGTATATGGTAAACATAAAGCTTTTCTTTGTGCTTCTCTAAGTTCGGCCATGCCACTCTCCGAAGGATATTTGTTTGCTCTGTTAAGTTCCGGCAGTTGAGCGTATATAAATGGTAACTCCGGTTCATTTCGTTGGGTTCTCCAATCTTTGATCAAATCCTTAAATAAGGCTTCGTATTCTTTTGCCCGGCCGACGTTAGACTCTCCTTGGTACCATATTACACCTTTGATCTTATAGTTGTTTGATGGAGCAATCATACCGTTATACAGTGCGGTAGGTTTATCCTGATAAGAAGTAAAACCGCCTTCTATAGGTAGATTTTCTATTCCGACACGATATTTCCATTCTCCTGTCAAATCGATTGTCCTGTCACTCAGAATTATCTTATATGGCTTTTCTTCCATAAATCCACCTCCTCTATTGGTAACAACTCTTATCGTAATAGTATTTTTCCCGGCTTTAAGTATTCCTTCGGGAACATTATAGATACGCGGCGGATATTGATAACTTGTTGTACCGACAAGTTGCCCGTTAACAAAGGTTGAATCTGAATCTATTATATATCCTAAGCGTAAGATTGCCGCTTGAGCTGCTTCATCTTTTGTTAGTTCAAACTCTTTACGAAACCAGATGACACTTCTATTTACTTCCATGTCTTTTTCTCTCCATGAGCCCGGGAGATAATAATCTTTCCATTCCGATATATCAATATCTTCTTTATGCCAACTACCTGCACCTTTGTCAATTGGTCTGATGCCAGACCATCTTTCAAGTCTTTCTTGTTGTTCTCTTTTTTTAGTTTCTTCGATAAATCCTATTGTTGCAAACGTTTCTGCTTCAGCATTGAGGTCAGGATATTTCTTTATAGTTTCGCCACTGATCCATGCTTCCACAGGAGTGCCACCAATGGCAGTACTTATAAGTCCTATTGGAACTTTGTACTTGTCATACAGCTCTTTTGCAAAAAAGTATGCCGTGGCTGAAAATTCCATAATGTTTGCCTGCGAAGCATCTTTCCATTCTCCTCCTTTATAATCAATAAGTGGCTCGCCGAATGCATAATTGTTTGGCATACGGAAAAGTCTTATATATGGATTATTAATCTCCTTTACTTCTTCACGGTACAAATCGAGTGTTCGTCTGATCGGTAATTCCATGTTAGATTGCCCAGAACATAACCAAACATCTCCAAATAAAATGTTTTTAATTATGATGTCATTGATCTGTATTTCGGAGGGTTCCCCTGCTTTTTGTGCCGGCAAAATAATTGTCCAATCTCCATTTTTATCGGCTTTTGTCTTATATGTTTCTTCTCGAAATTTTACAATTACAGATTCTTCCGGTGATGCCCAGCCCCATACTTTGACAGGGGTATCTCTTTGAAGTATCATTCCGTCGCTAATCAGGCGAGGTAATTTTACTTTCGCACTTGATTGTATACCAAAACCCAAAATGAATAGTACAATCAAACAGAATTTTACAATATTTTTACTTTGCATATTATTAAACTTTATTTCAATTCGCTTTCAGGTGCACCTAAGTACGACGGTTTCAGACCTCCAGTATCTATTAATATTTTTTGTAGAACAATGCCCGATTCTAATACACGGAATCGAAGAGTGTGTTTTCCTTTTTCCGTTATCGTATGCTTTGTGGTCGATTTAATTATAGCTTCTGCCTGCCATAGACCAAGCTCGCCTTTGTAATGCCCGTTGAAATTTACGATTTGTTCATTCCTACCATCAAATGAGATTGCATAACGAAGCCCTTTATTCGCATTGAAGTTCAATGTCGGAGAAAGTAATAGATTTACATTAAAGTCTCCTGTGGATTGGAAATCAATGTCATACTCGAGATAGATATTATCATTTTCTTTTGGATAGATATTTTGAGGGAAAGTCGTCATGGCTGATTTTGTCTTCCCCATATCCGGTATCATGTCCCAATGTATCCTGTCTGAATTATTCAAGCGACTGTAATTGCCCGCTTCAATAGAAACATATCCGTTTTTCTCGACAAAAACTTTGTTCTGGTAGTCTTTTGTCTGCATTATGTATTCTACCTTAGGCATAATGCTTTTAGGTGGATTGTTCCAGCTTCTATATCCTATACGTACCTGATCCATCATATGCGGCCATTTACCTCCGGCTATAGTCTGATTGTAATGGACAGTCAGTAATGAATCCCTCTTAAAACAATCTTTTACTTTATCTGCCCAATAATTAGCCTGTACATCTTTTTTAGCTGCATACGATTTATTCTTTGCTTGAGCATAATACATTTCATAAAGATTGGAACATGCATTGATTGGGAACAATACCAGCTGATCGAATGTATCTTTATATTCACTTGGCATGAGGTAATATAAACGCATAGCATCGATTACCAGATTGCGATAATCGTTCATTACAGTCTCAAATTCGTTATAATTTTCAAGGCTGTAAGTCTTATCATTTAATAATTCAGGAGTAACACGTCTATTGTATTTTGAGTAAAGATTAATCAATTGTGCCGCTTCTTTTGCATATTTACCTCCGAATTGCTGTTCGCACCACTTTTCTGTATGATCCAATAGGTTATGCGGATTGAATTGGCTGGGATTCCATGCCATATCGAGGAAGAAACTGATTGGATATTCCATTGGTTTGAGATCTCCTACATTAACAACCCATATACGATCCACTCCATGTGTGTAAGTAAGATTCATCTGTTCCCAGACACGTTGTATCGGATTTATATTGATCCACTTCGAATTTCGGGGGGCACCTACATAATCGAAGTGATAGTACATTCCATATCCTCCTTTATGTGGTTTCGAATTGATTTCGGGAAGTTTTCGTACATTTCCCCAGTTGTCGTCACAGAAGAGAAGTGTGACATCATCAGGTACTCGCATCCCCTGATCGTAATAATCTTGTACCTCTTTATACAGCGCCCAAACTTGAGGCGTTTCCTCCGGTTTCTTTCCTGTAACTTCGCTTATTATCTTTCGTTGATCCTTTACTATTTTTTCAAGCAAAGCAATGTTTGTATCTTCGCTCATTGCTTCGTCTCCATCTCCGCGCATGCCTACTGTTACTACTTTTTCCCAGTCTTTAGCTCGCTTCATTCCGAACCTCCAAGATTCTTGTAGCGCTTTTGTATTTTTAGTATAATCCCAAATGTTTGGTAAGTTATTCCTTTTTACATAACGATGCCAGTCGGATTGTGCCATAGCCATGGGTTCGTGGTGAGATGTACTCATGACAATTCCCATTTCGTTTGCTAAAACTCCGTTTTGAGGATCGTCGTCATAGAATGCGCTTCCCCACATGGCCGGCCAGAAGAAATTGCCTTTCAGGCGAAGGATTAGCTCAAAAACTTTCTCGTAAAATTTACTATTAAAGCCGCCAAATGTTACATTAGCCCAACCACTAAGGGCAGGGGCTTCATCATTCAGGAATATGCCTCTGTATTTTACAGCAGGTTCTCCTTCTGTATATTTTCCTCTCTTTATATATATATTCTGTTGTTTTTTTATCGGAACATCTGCCCAATAATACCAAGGAGAAACTCCTATTTGTTTAGACAGTTCGTATATACCATATATGGTACCTCGTTTATCGCTACCAGCTATAACTAAGGCTTCCTTTACTCCTTCGAAAGGATTTTGTACGGTTTGAATCAAATATTTCTCATATTTCCCTTGCAATTCTGAAGCATTAATCTTTTTGTTTTTTACCAAATCATCAATGTATTCGCTCCTACCGATAGTGCCTATCAACAATACTGTTTCTTCGGCAGACACTTTATCTACTTTCAATAAGGGAGATACTCCTGTTACTTTATCTACGTCCACAGATAAGTTGGTTATTGCTTTCAGTATTCCGGAGTCTATATTGTCATCGATCAATATAGGTGCGGCAATAAAAGGTTTTACCAGAGTAAAGACGTCCTCTTTGTCAGAGAATGAAACAAATTGATCTGCTTGAGCAAATAAAATCAAAGGGAATAAGCAGAGCGTTAATAGAATGTACTTTATATTATTCATGATATATGATAGATTTTCAGTATCGATAGTTTTATCATCATACCGGCATAAAACCGGTCAATTTTAGTCTAAGATTATGTACGATATGTATTAAACAAAATTAAAACAAGCTAAGAGAAACAGAGACTATTGTTGTATACTATTACCCAAGTAAATGTCTTATCTATATTGCATGTGTTGCATATCCTTTCGTTTTTGTCTTATTGTTTAATTTTAGAATTAAAATTGTCTTAAATTCTAGCTTTTAGATTAGCTGTTAATCGTCTTTTCTTTTTGAATCTTGCAGTTTTTTATTGTATTGTTTTTTCGGTGAATCTCTTTAGTTTTAATTGAAATTTAGGAAGTTGAAATCGAGAAAAATATTAATATCAGTAAATAGTCCGTGCGTTAATTGTATGTTTTTAGAAAAAACTGATGGAGTTTGTTCTATTTCAGCTTTCGCTGTAGATATAATGCAATTTCCATCTGTCTGTTACTTCTGGTGTGGTGATAATAATCGCATTTTGGCTATTTTCTTTTTTTTATAGGTATATCTAATTAGAAATGAGTTCTTAATTACTCTTATGGATAAATGGTTGTGCGCCTTGTGTGCAACAAAAGCAAAAGGATATGCAACACATGCAATATAGATAAGACATTTACTTGGGTAATAGTATACAACAATAGTCTCTGTTTCTCTTAGCTTGTTTTAATTTTGTAGTATGCCGTGTGTTTGGTCTGTACCAACGTGAATTATCACAATCCTTATTCTAAATATGAAAAATAAATAATCTAAATATTTACCATATGAAAAATATTATTTTAGTATTAGCCTTATTTATATCAGCTTTGGCTGGGTGCAAAAACACACCTTCAGTCAAAAAAGATAAGTTTACAAATCCTGTAATATATGCAGATGTTCCCGATATGGATATAATCAGAGTTGGTAGTGACTACTATATGGTTAGTACTACTATGCATTTAATGCCCGGAGCTCCTATTATGCGATCTAAAGATCTTGTTAATTGGGAAATTGTAAGTTATCTCTTTGATGAAATTAAAGACAGCCCTTTATATGATTTAGAAGGTGGCAACGTATATGGGCAAGGACAATGGGCGTCATCTCTTCGATATCATAATGGAAAATTTTATGTTCTGTTTGCTACGAACAGACCTCAGAGAACATATATTTATGAGACAGAAGATCCTACAGGCAAGTGGAAAAAAATAAGCGAGTTTGATAAAAACTTCCATGACGCATCACTTTTGTTCGACGACGATGGAAAAGTTTACCTGGCCTATGGTAGCGGTCAGATTCGCATAACAGAATTGAAGAGTGATCTTTCGGATGTTAAACCTGATGGACTTGATGTCGTTGTAATTAAAGGAAAAGAAGATGGCTTTCCTCATTTGTTGGAAGGGACTCATCTATGTAAATACAACGATAAATATTATATGTTTTTAATCTGGTGGCCTCAGGGGGGCATTCGTACACAATTATGCTTTCGTTCAGACCAGATAGGAGGACCTTATGAGTCAAAAGTAATCCTGTCAGACTTTATGGATAGACCGGGTGCAGGTGTTGCACAAGGTTGTATTGTTGATACAGAAGATGGAGATTGGTATGGCTTCTTATTCCAAGATAGAGGGGCTGTAGGACGTGTACCGGTATTGATGCCTTGCCGTTGGGAAGATGGTTGGCCAATACTAGGTAATGAAGAGGGGAAAGTGCCTAAAGTAATGGAAAAACCTATACAAGGATTTAATGCAACACCGTTAGTTATAAGCGACAATTTCGATACTGATAAATTAGCTCTGAACTGGCAATGGAACCATAATCCTGATAATAATTTATGGTCTCTATCAGAACGTCCGGGATACATGAGATTGAAAACAGGTAAAGTAGTTGAAACTATATTTGAAGCTCGTAATATTTTATCACAAAGAACCGAAGGTCCAAAATGTAGTGGTATTATTTCTATGGATATTTCGAATATGAAAGATGGAGATATTGCAGGGCTCGGAGCATACTGTGCAGAACCGGGATTAATATCCGTGGTAATGGAAGGGAGTAAAAAGTACCTTGTTATGACAGACCGAGATCAAGAAAAAGCTAGAGTTGATCTGTCCGTTGATAAGGTATATTTACGTATGGATTGTGATTTCAATACCGATAATGCTAATTTTTTCTATAGTATTGATAAAGAAAATTGGATACAGTTAGGTACCGAATTTCATATGATTTATAACCTGAAACATTTTATGGGCAACCGTTTTGCAATATGCAATTATGCCACTAAAGCTGCCGGGGGGTATGTTGATGTTGACTATTTTGAATATGCTAGAAGCGAATAATATGAATGTACAAGGGCTAAAATAGTTTCTAAGGTGAAATAAATCCTAACCGTAGTGTTTTTATTCTATGCATAAGTTGATGTACTTAATCTAAATCATATAGTATGAAAAATTTTTTCTTTTTGCATTTATTTATTTGGGGACTGACAGTCGGGGCTATCAGTCAAAATTATAAAAGTGCGCCGAATGGATACGATGTACCCCGCACTGGGATATCTCATGGACAAATAGATACGGTAACTTATTATTCTAAGACCGTAGATACTAATAGGAAAGCTCTTGTTTATACTCCTCCCGGATACTCTAAAAATAAACAATATCCTGTATTGTATTTGTTGCACGGTATTGGAGGCGATGAAAAAGAGTGGCTTAAGCATGGACAGCCTCAAGTAATTCTTGATAATTTGTATGCAGAAAAGAAAGTAGTACCCATGATTGTCGTATTGCCCAACGGACGTGCTATGAAAGATGATCGTGCTATTGGAAATATTATGGAGGCACCAAAAGTAGAGGCATTTGCTACTTTCGAGAAAGATTTGTTAAATGACCTTATTCCTTTTATCCAGAAAACTTATCCTGTCTTGAAAAATCAGGAAAATCGAGCGCTTGCCGGCTTATCGATGGGGGGCGGACAATCTTTGAATTTTGGACTGGGTAATTTTGATACATTTGCATGGGTAGGAGGTTTTTCTTCTGCGCCAAACACTAAAGCTCCAGATGTGTTAGTCCCTAATCCGGATGAAGCAAAGAAAAAATTAAAGCTCCTTTGGATCTCTTGTGGAGACAAAGACGGATTACTTAACTTCAGTAAGCGTACCCATGATTATTTAGCTAAAAATCAAGTTCCTCATGTTTATCAGGTTATACCGAATGGATATCACGATTTCAATATTTGGAAGCAAAACTTGTATATGTTCTCCCAATTGCTGTTTAAACCTGTGACTGCTGATCTTATCGAACAATACAGCTATATTCCTGAAGAAGCAGAGGGCGGTATCCCTGCATCAACAAATGTTCCCGGGGCTCAATATCCTCAGATATTATCCGGAAACAGAGTGTTATTTCGTATAAAAGCACCTGATGCTAAAAGAGTGCAAGTGGATTTAGGAAAGAAATATGACATGGTTAGAGAAGAAGAAGGTTCATGGGCAATTACTACCGAACCTATTGTTGAAGGATTTCATTATTACTCTATCCTTATTGACGGTGTTGCTGTTTGTGATCCTGCAAGTCGCACTTTTTATGGTATGGGCCGTATGGCAAGTGGGATTGAAATACCCGAGAAAGGGGTGGATTACTATAACTTAAAGAATGTACCTCACGGACAAATAAGACAGATTCGTTACTTCTCAGATGTGACGAAAGCATGGCGTAGAGCATTTGTATATACGCCGGCAGGATATGATACAAATACTTCGCAAAGATATCCTGTACTTTATTTACAGCATGGTGGAGGCGAAGACGAAACAGGATGGCCTAACCAAGGCAAAATGGATGCAATTATGGATAATCTGATAGCAGAAGGTAAAGCTAAGCCGATGATCGTAGTTATGGATAACGGCTATGCTGTAGATCCGTCGGCATCTTCAGCTAATTCGCCTCAGGGGCTTAGAGGATTGTTTCAGAACAGTGCATTGGAAAAAGTTTTTATTAACGAGATTATCCCTTTGGTAGATAAAGAATTTCGTACTATTCCGGATCGTGATCATCGAGCTATGGCAGGCTTATCGATGGGAGGGTTTCAGTCATTCCAGATTGCTATGACAAATTTGGATAAATTTGCTTATGTAGGCGGATTTAGCGGAGGCGGAATAATAGAACAAGGCGCTGATTTTTCTAAAATGTATAATAATGTTTGGTCCGACGTTGATGCATTCAACAAAAACGTGAAATTGATATATTTAAGTATTGGAACTGCCGAGCCGACAAATATGTATCAAACTGTAAATAACTTTCATAAAGAATTCGATAAAGCAGGAATTAAACATGTTTATTACGAATCGCCGGGAACATCCCACGAATGGTTGACATGGAGAAGATCATTGAAACAATTTGCTGAGTTGCTATTTAAGTAACGATATAATTAGATTGTTATACGAAAATAATAATAGTCTAAAGATTGAATTGTAAGAAATGAATATAATTGACAAGTATCATATACGTGAAAAACAATTGTTAAAGGAACAACAAAATATAATCTAATGAAAAAGAAAGCTTTGATTTTTTTCTTGGGTGTTTTGCCATTGGCGATAGCTACTAATGCTCAAAACCCAATTATCACTCACATGTTTACAGCCGACCCTGCACCTTTGGTACACGATGGCACAGTATATCTTTATGCCGGACACGATGGTGCAACAGAACAAGATACAAATTATAAAATGCCCGACTGGTATGTTTTTTCGTCTACCGATATGGTAAATTGGAAAGATCATGGATCTTGTCTTTCACCTTCAACATTTTCGTGGGCTACAGGCGATGCCTATGCTGCACATTGTGTTGAACGTAATGGTAAATTCTATTGGTATGTATCAACTTTTCATAAAAGTGACGAAAACTCTAAAGGTGGTGCAGCAATAGGTGTCGCTGTTTCTGATAGTCCTACAGGTCCATTCAAGGATGCGATAGGAAAAGCCCTCGTTGTAAATGAAATGACTACAGATATGAAACATGGATGGGATGATATTGATCCGGCCGTATTTATAGATGATGATGGACAAGCTTATCTCTATTGGGGAAATGGCAGTTGCAAATGGGCTAAACTGAAAGAAAATATGATTGAACTTGATAGTGAGATCACAGCTTTCAAGCCGGAAGGATATATTGAAGGTCCGTGGCTTTACAAGAGAAATGGAATGTACTATTTAATCTATGCAGGAGCAGGTACAAAACCCGAGATGATCGAATACTGTATGTCGAATAGTCCTGAAGGACCATGGGAATATAAAGGAATAATACAAGATAATGTACCCAATAGTTTTACGACTCATCCCGGAATTCTTGATTTTAAAGGCAATACTTATTTCTTTTATCACAACGGGGCTCTTCCTACCGGAGGAAGCTATCGCCGTTCTATTTGTGTAGATTATTTATATTTTAATCCGGATGGGACGATTCAGAAAGTTGTACAAACAAAAGAAGGTGTAAAGCCCGTTTGATAAAGTATATCAAGAACTGGAATTATAATAATTTAGAATTATGACAACAAAAATAATTAGAAAAGCTTGTCTCTTTTTGAGCCTGACTTTATCTGTTTCGTTTTTGCAACTTTATGCTCAGAAATCTTCGACGGCTAAAATAACTGTTGATGTTGGAACACCAGGACATACAATTTCGCCTACTTTGTTCGGTATATTTTTCGAAGATATAAACTTGTCGGCTGATGGTGGGTTGTATGCAGAACTTATTCGCAACCGCTCGTTTGAAGATGCCGATACATTACAGTACTGGAAGTTTATTGGGGCTGAAAAAAAATCAACAGCTAATATTATTAAGGCCAATGTTCATTCGAGTCCACCCGTGCCACCGTTAAACCCTTACAATCGTAAGTCACTTCTTATCGATTTTGATGGCTCCTTCAAATTAGAAAATAACGGTTATTGGGGGATTCATGTTGCTAGTGGTGAACGATATTTGTTCAAATTGGCTGCCTGCGCTGTTGGCGGACTAAAAACCCCATTGCAAGTAAAGATTGTGAGTGCAGACGGAAATGTTCTTGCTTCGGGTGAAATAAACGGTATCACTTCAGAATGGAAATATTATCCTCTCGTACTTACAGCATCGGCAGGAGACTCTAATGCCCGGCTTGAAATTTCAGGTAGTGGAAATGGTAAATTATTTCTGGATATGGTTTCATTGATTCCCGAAAAAACGTGGAAGAACAGTGGATTACGTATCGACCTGGCTGAATCAATCAACGCTTTAAAACCTACCTTTCTTCGTTTCCCAGGAGGCTGTTGGGTAGAAGGAGAAGATTTAGCCCATATGAACAATTGGAAAAAAACTATCGGTAATATAGATACCCGTACACCATTGTGGAATATTTGGGGATATAATGCTACACACAGCCTGGGGTATCATGAATATTTACAATTATCAGAAGATCTTGGCGTAGAACCTTTATTTTGCATTAATGCCGGTATTTCGCACCGCGAGGTGGTTCCAATGGATCAGATGGGACAATGGATACAAGATGCTTTGGATGCGATTGAATATGCAAATGGTACTGTCACTTCTGTATGGGGGAGTATTCGTGCCAAAAACGGACATCCCGAACCATTCAACTTGAAATATTTAGAGATAGGAAATGAAAATGGAATGGCTCCTTATGCTGAACGCTGGGAACTCTTTGTGAAGGCTATTCATGATAAATACCCTGATATTGTTTTAATCGCTAACGAATGGGCTGGGGGACATCCCAAAAATCCAAAACCACAAATCGTGGATGAGCATTATTATAGCAATCCTGATTGGTTTATCTGGAATTCAAATAAATATGACAGTTATGATCGCAATGGCTCTAAAATATTTGTGGGAGAGTATGCTGTCACAAGTGGTACAGGGAATGGAAATATACGTGGAGCTATCGGTGAAGCAGCTTGGATGACGGGTCTGGAGCGCAATTCTGATATCGTGGTTATGGCAGCTTATGCGCCACTTTTTTGTCATGCCAAGCATAAAGCATGGCCTGTAAACCTGATCAATTTTGATAATAATCGCTGGTTCGGTATTCCAAGCTATTATGTTCAACAGATGTTCGCAACCAATCAAGGAACAGTAAATTTGCCAGTTAATATAGACTATGCCCCGAATGTTGAGATGCCTCGTTCGAGTGGCTGTATTGGATTGGGAACTTGGTTGAATTCGGCAGAGTTCAAAGATTTGGAGGTAACAGCACCGAATGGTAAAGTACTATTCAAACCAGATTTTAATAAAATAGATGAAACATGGAAACATACACCTAGTAGTGAATGGTCTGCAACCAATGGTGTATTGAAACAATCTGCAATTTCACCAAATACCACTATTTATATGGGAGATACCCTCTGGACGGATTACACTATAAAAGTGAAAGCTCGTAAGATTGAAGGAGAAAATGGATTTCAAATTTATTTCCACAATAAGAATAGAGGAGAGCGTACCCGGTGGGATTTAGGTGGCTTTACAAACTCTGTGAACATGTTAGAGGTCGGTTTGATAACGGAAAGTATGCCTTATAATGTAGAACCCGGTCGTTGGTATGACGTGAAGATAGAGCTTCGCGGCACTTCAGTGAAAGCATATCTGGACGGTAAACTTATACAGGAAGTCTCTGCTGATGAAAGTCTGAAAGTAAAAGGTCTTTGCTCAAGTGCTTCACGTGATGATAAAACAGGCGATATTATTTTGAAAATCGTGAATGTTACGGGTAAAAGTGTTAAGACTGAGATTGACTTGAAGGGTACTGATTTGCTTACAGGAAATGGGGAGGCTATAGTATTGACGTCTGCTAGTCCGTTTGATGAAAACACTTTGGACGAACCCACAAAAGTTTCGCCTAAGAGTGAAAATTTCAAATTTTCTGGGAAAAAGCTTACACGTTCATTCCCCGGTAATTCGTTGATAGTATTACGCCTGACAACTAAAAAATAAAAATTGAGAAAATAAAAATCTTTATAAAAGCAAAGGCATCTCGCATTGAGATGCTTTCGTTTTTCTTATGCTTATTTTTCTCTATGCTTATTCGTTTATTAATAGTCTTTTATGGGCTTAAATGAGACTGTTTGATGTCTAAAATTAGGGTTTCCATTCTACTATACCTGTAGCCGGATTCTCCTTACGCCATTCGATAAAGTCTTGATATGTTCTCACACCACCTTCAATTACAGCCTGATAATACTCAATTCCCATTATTTTTTGATCGTCAGGCGTTTCGTACTTCAAACGTAGAATAGTATTTTTTATTTCTTCGTTCAATACGCTAGCAATACGATTCGTAACATTTTCAAAATATCCATCAAAGCGTGAATTTTTGACGATATGAATCATATCAATGTGCCACATTTTTCCATCCTTGTCTTCATACCATGCATGCCATTCGAGGCAAGCATCCTCTTCCTTTAAAAGGTTACTATATTCTATTCGTTTTATAGAAGGATGCTCAGCTAGTTGAGCCATAGCTGCAAAACTATCAGTTAACGAGAATGGAGATGTGTATATATGAAAATCGATATCGCAGTGCTTCATCATAAGTCCCAACTTTAAAGACCCAATCAGATAGATTGTTGCTCCTATAGATTTCCATATATTTATTACGTTAGTATCCTTAATAATATCCCAAGCTTTTTGCTGATTTTGTGTAGACAATGCTAAAATTTTATCCATCATTCGATTTCTATTACGTATTTCGAAAACAAATATATTCAAAATATTAAAATGGGGTATAACGATCCTTTTCTCTTATTTTTACCTTCTCCACCTCTAATATTCAAAAATCTACTTGATATATTATTTAGTCCATAGGTCAACACCTAATGTCCACTTGTCAATCCTTTTTGAAAAGCCCCTTAAAGCTCAAGAAATTTGTGTCTGTAAACTATTAAAGTATTGATATGACTAAAAGAGCTTCTATTTCTATCCTTCTTATTTTCTTCTATTTAATTCTTAAGGGGCAGACTGAAATAAAAAATGATACATTGATATTGCATAAATATTTACTTAACAAGCAAATTGATATGGAGGGGAGGGCTGATTCTGTGTTGTTAGAGCCGATACTTACTCCCGTATTGTTAGAAGACGATAATATAGATTTGAAACTAGCCGATTTGAAATTTGAGATTAATAACCAGCCTAAAATAAGGATTCCTTATGCGAATCTGATCGCTCCATCGTTGTTGATCTCTTATGGTATTGCTGCTCAATATGTCAAGCCTTTGCAGAAATTAGATAAAGAAGCTCAATTATCTGCAATAAAGCATGTAACCAAGCGTATTCCGGCAGATGATTATATTCAGTTTGCTCCAGCAGTAGGTGTATATGTCTTTGATTTGATGGGGATAAAAGCAAAACACAACCTCAGGGATCGTACAATTCTAATGGCAACATCGAACCTCTTGATGTGTGCGACGGTACAGACATTGAAGCATACCACTAAAGTGATGCGTCCGAGCGGTTCAAACAGGCAATCTTTCCCCTCAGGACATACAGCCACCGCATTTGTTAATGCACATATTCTATTCAAAGAGTATCGGGATTCTAATTGGTGGCTGGCTGTTAGTGGTTATGCCGTTGCTACTGCAACAGGAGTCTTGCGCGTGATGAATAATAAACATTGGGTGAGCGATGTAGTGGCAGGAGCAGGAATTGGTATTTTGAGTGCAGAAGCAGCTTATCTGTTGCTACCTTATGTTAAGAAAATGTTTGGAATTGAAGATGTTAATAAGAACCTGGCTATTGTTCCTATTATTTCCCAAAAACAGTATAGCATAGGAGTATCTTATACCTTCTGATAAAGATTACTTACCAAAGAGTTTTTTATTGATAACTATTTTAAATAAATCACCGCGCCGGTATTTTGAGAGAGGCAGTTCCTTGTTTTTTACATAAATTCTACCTCCTTTTATACTGTCGATATGTGATATATTTACAAGAAAAGACTTATGGATTCTGAAGAATGATTCTCTGGGTAGCATCTCCTCAGTAGCAGCCATTGTCTGATGTACGATATGAATTTTATCCGATAGGTGAATTTTTACATAATTTTGCATAGACTCTATATACCGTATATCTGCCCATACAATACGTATAAATGAATCGCCTTGCTTAATATAAATATCATTGTCATTATTTTCCAAATTTTGTTTGAAAAGTAACTGCGAAGTATAAGTGTTTTTCGCTTTTTGTGCAGCTTGAAAAAAGCGTTGAAAAGCAATAGGTTTCAACAAATAGTCGATAACATTGAAACGATAACCTTCCAAAGCATATTCAGAGTATGCTGTTGTAAGAATAGTTAAAGGTGCAGTTTCCAACGATTCGAGAAATTCAAGCCCTGTGAGATCCGGCATGTTAATGTCAAGGAACATCAAGTCAATTTCCTTTTCTTTGAGTATGCTGGCTGCATCGATAGCAGAGAAGCAGGTATCTACAATTTCTAGAAAATCTAATTTGCCAATATAGAATTTGATTCCTTCTATTGCGCCCGGTTCATCGTCAATAATTAAGCATCTCAGTCGTATATTATTTAGATTCTCCATCATTGCTGAGGTTTATTATAAGTTTTGAATGATAAACATTTTCAGTTTCACTGATTATGAGACTATGTTTATTCGGGTACAAAAGGTTGAGACGTTTTTTTACATTATCCAGTCCTATTCCCGAATTGAAAGCTGTTGTTCGTTTTATAGATGATTTTGAATTCTCAACCTCAAAAGTTAATTCTTTATTGTTTTGGTTCAGATTGATACTGATATATCCTTTTTGTGACTTTGATCGCGAAACATGTTTAAAAGCATTTTCTATAAATGGAATGAGTAATAGAGATGGTACTTGCATCTTAGGGTTTTCCAATTGCCAGTTGGCGTTAAAATCCAAGGTGTTTTCCCAACGATACCTCTCAACTTCTATGTAGCCTTTCATAAATCGGATTTCATCTTCTATATTCACACTCTCTTTATCAGAGCCATAGAGTTGATAGCGAAGAATGTCAGAATATTTTATGAGCAACGAAGAAGCCAAATCTGAATCTTTTTGTATCAGGATATGTATGTGATTTAGTACATTAAACATAAAGTGCGGATTGATTTGAGCCTGCAAGGATTGAAGTTGAGTTTCCAGATGTTCTTTTTGTAATATAAGATGTTGCTCATAGAGCTTAGCATGCTCAAAATAAAACTTTAGCCCACCAAAACCAAGATTAACCAGAATAGTCAATGGTAAAAAACCAAATACTTCTGCTAAAAAGAGCTCTTTATTTTCTGAATTTTCAGATAACGGCAATATTCCATGTGATTCCAATAAGTAGAATCCCTCTAAAAATAACGACAACAGAATGGATTGACTAATAGCCATTAGGAAAATCCAGATGACTATTAGAGGCATTCTGTTTTTTAGGATTGCTCCTGATAATATACGATTGCACAAAAGGTGTGTAGTAACAATTAAGGTTCCTAAAAGAGCAATCGCCGATAATATTTTTTGAAATAAAAATGGATAATTAGAGTCATCTACAGCCCATATGATACCTGCAATAATAATCCATAGCAGGAAGAATACACTGTCGAAGCTTTTTAATTGATACTTTTTCATTTGACAAAGTTAATAGATAATACACAACAGTAAATGTCCACAAATCACAGGAATTAGACTATTGGTCAATAAATGCTATCGTATTAATTACATCTGATATTCTCTCTATCATTCTATCAAATATAAAGATTTATTATCTCAGTGTTTTTTATGTGTAATCAGTAGAGTTCTATTCTTTGTATTTCTTTTTTTTATGGCTTTATTCAATTATATTTGTTATCTGTTTTAGACTTTTGTTATAATCTTAAAGCTGATATCTTTAACTCTTTCTATCCCAGAAATTATATACAAGGCAAAGAAAGTACTATGCCTATTATAGCTTTAATGAATGGACATCATATATCATGAAGAATATTTTACTTTTACTTCTTTTTTTTATATTTACAATTAGTGCACTTGCTGCTGATATCCGATTTTATAATATAAATGATGTTTACGGTACATCCATTCGTGAAGTATATTCTATAACTAAAGACGATAATGGATTTATTTGGGGTGCCTCCAAAACGGGCATATTAAGGATATCTTCTAATAATTGCAGAAAATATCAATTACCTCATAAATCTACCGATATTTACTTTACAAGACTCGATTATTCGGACTCTACATTAATAGCTTACACAAATAATAGTCAGATATTTAAATACGATCCTCTATATGATCGGTTTGATTTATTGGTCGACTTGAAGCGATTATTAAATAACGAATATATTGCTACAAAAAGAGCTGTAGTCGATAAAAATAAAAGTATTTGGATTGGCACCTCTAATGGTTTGTACAAATATGAGAATCATCAATTGAAATTAAAAGTACACGATCTAGAGATTGTTTTCATAAGCAAGTATACTTCAAATAGCTTGTTCTTGGCTACTCCTGAAGGAATGGCTATTTTTCATACGGATACAGATAAACTGGAATATATATATAAGTATAGTCGAGATAACGAATTGGAAGTTTCCTCATTTTTATACGATGCGCAAACAAATAAACTTTGGATAGGAACAATATCGAATGGGCTTTGGTCTTATGATCTTAGTAATCGTCAATTGTTGAATAAAGAAACAAATAAATTACCCAGACAACCTATATTGTCGATAAAAAAAAATACAACCTCATCACTTCTTATTGGTATTGATGGTCAAGGATTATGGGAATTGAGCGAAAACGGCGATAAAGTATTGAATATCTATAAAGAAGATGTTAACGACTTTTTCTCGCTTCATGGAGATGGTGTATATGATATATTCTGTGATGATAATGAACGTATCTGGGTGGCAACTTATACCGGAGGTCTATCATTCTTTGAACAAAAAATTTTCCCTGTAAACCAAATTACCCATCAAATTAATAACCTAAACTCGCTAATAAATAATCATGTAAATAAGGTAATTGAAGATAAAAAAGGGAATATATGGTTTGCAACGAATAATGGCGTAAATAGATGGAATCCAAAATCAAATAAATGGGATGCATTTTACGATAATAAACAAGAACAGGCTAAAGTCTTTTTAGCCTTATGTGAAGATAATGATGGGAATATTTGGGCAGGAAGTTATTCGTCCGGAGTATATGTTCTTGATGGCGATACAGGAAGAGAACTGAATCATTATTTTCAAGAGAAAGAAGAAAATGGCTTTTCCGGTAAATTTATATCCGATATATTTAAAGACTCTCAAGGTAATATTTGGATTGGGGGGACCGGCAATATTATTTGCTATAAAGAGAAAGAAAATCGTTTTCGTATTTTTGATCGTCAATCCATGTATGCTTTTGCAGAGTTGTCGTCCGATAAACTTCTTTTGGCTTGTGATTATGGATTAATATCTATGAATAAAAATACAGGTAATAAGGAGTTGCTCTTAAATGATTGTCTTGTACAGGATATTCTTATTAATGGGGATGATATCTGGCTGGGGACTTCAGGAAATGGATTGGTTTACTTCAACTATAAAACAAGAAATTCAAAGAAATATACTTCCGAATCAGGGTTGACATCGAACTACGTAAATAGTATTATGTTAGATAATGATGCTCTATGGCTTGGTACCGAAAGTGGTTTATGTAGATTCAGCATAAAAGATAAATCGGTATATGAGTACCCATCATCATTATCATTAAAAACAGTATCATTTAATACAAATTCGAAATACAGACAGAAAAATGGAAACTTGATCTGGGGTACAAATAAAGGAGCGGTTATTTTTAATCCTGATTTATTATATAATAATGAAACTAAAGGGAAGATATTTATTCAGGATATAATTATATCAGGAAAATCTATACGACAAAATCCGGATTTATTGAGTGATATACCAATCAATAAAAGAGCTGAATTAACATTGAGGCATGACCAAAATAATTTTACGATCGAATTATTACCATTAAGCAGCTCTTTAAGTGGATATAAATTCTCATGGAAATTAGAAGATTTTGATTCAGACTGGAGTAATCCCAGTGATTTATCCATTCTAACATATACAAATCTCCAGAAAGGAAATTACAATTTGAAAATACGAATGTTTGATAGCTCTGGCAATCAGCTAGATGAACGTTCGTTGTTTATAAATGTAACCCCTCCATTTTGGCAAACATGGTGGTTTCGCCTTATTCTTCTTATAATTATAATAGGAATTATAGCTTACCTTCTAAGGTCATATTCCAATAGGTTAAAACAAAAGCATGCCAGAGATAAGATACGATTCTTTACCAATATTGCACATGATATCCGAACTTCAGTAACATTGATAAATTCTCCGATTGAAGAACTCGAGAAAGATCAAATGATGTCCGAAAAATCCAAATATTACCTGTCTTTAGCACAAAGTCAATCGAAACGTTTGCTCTCTGTTGCCACACAATTGCTGGATTTCCAAAAAGTAGATATTGGAAAAGGACAGGTTTTTTTGATGATGACAGATATTGTAGCATTAATATCTCAGCGATGTTTGATGTTTGAAGAAATGTCAAGAAAGAGAAATATAAAATTAAACTTCTCTTCAAATCAAAATTCATATACTACTGCATTGGATGATATGAAAATAGAAAAAGTAGTAGATAATCTTATTTCCAATGCAATAAAGTATTCGCACGATGATACCCAAGTCGATATAATTCTAACATGTGAGTCTAAGCAATGGATTTTAGAGGTTAAAGATTACGGACTAGGAATATCCGAAAATGCAAAAGGTAAATTATTTAGAGAATTTTACAGAGGAGATAATAATATAAATTCCAAAATAGTTGGCTCGGGTATTGGGCTATTACTTGTGAAAAGTTATATACTCATGCATGAAGGCAATGTTCTTTTCGAAAGTAAAGAAAATGAAGGTTCTAGTTTTAAAATAGTTGTTCCTTATAAACACGTTGAGGAAGTAATTCCTAAACCAGCTTTGTCTGAAATAAAAAATAATACAGAATTCAACGATGACATTTCGCTTTATAAAGATATAGATCAGAAAAATATTCAAGATAAACAAATGTCTATATTGCTTGTAGAGGACAATATAGATCTTCAGAATTTTTTAGCTTGTTCTTTTAGAGATCAATACAATGTTACAACTGCACGTAATGGGGGTGAAGCGTGGGCTATTATTCAATCCAAATCTTTTGATTTGATTCTTTCTGATATTTTGATGCCTGAAATGAATGGGTTGGAATTGTGTAAATTAGTAAAATCGACATTCGAAACATCACATATACCTGTTATACTTTTAACATCTTTAGCCGAAAAAGAGAATCTGATTGAAGGTCTGCACCTTGGAGCCGATGATTATATAACAAAGCCTTTTGATATCCGTATTCTTAATTATCGAATCAGTACAATCTTAAAAAATAGAATTATAGTCCGGGATAAAGCTCTAAAGCTAATTAGTCAATCTGATGCAGAGCAAGATATTTTCATAAATGAGTTGAATGATAAATTTATAAAAAAAGCATTGAGTATAGTTCATGAAAATATGTCAAACACTCAATTTGGGAAAGAAGAGTTTGCTTCAGAAATGCACATCAGCTCTTCTCTTCTATATCAGAAACTGAAGGCACTTACAGGACAATCACCTATCGATTTCATCAGATCAATAAGATTTAATCATGCCTTGGAATTATTGAAAACGCACCAATATACTATTTCGGAAGTAAGTGATATCTGTGGCTTTTCAAGTAATAATTATTTTAGCACAGCATTCAAAAAATATTTTGGAAAATCTCCCACAGAAATATAATAACACTACATATAATTAGAAATAAACAGGCTGATTTGTCTAAAATGTAAGGTTTTTTATCTGAAATCAAACATGAAAAAGGGAGTTCATATATTAGTTTTGTTAAATCATATTTGTTAATGAAATCTAATATACAATGAAACCCAGTCTCATTTTTTTACTTCTATTTCTTACATGTGGCTATACTTCACAGTCAATAGCTCAAAATTATCAGGATACACAATCCGGTATTCGAACTACCATAGGTGATATAGATATAGAGCTTCGCTTTTACACCCCATCTTGTGTAAGAATATTAAAATCTCCACAAAATCATCAATACAAAAAGGAAAGCCTTTCGGTTATCGATAATAATCGTGCTGTAAATATAGAAAAAAGGCAAAAGGGAGATATTCTTATATTAAAGACTCCATCAATGCATGTTACTCTGGATTTAATATCGGGACAAATGTTTTTTTACAATGCGCAGAATAAACTTTTGCTAAAAGAAAAAGGCAAACCTGTATTTACGGATTTTGATGATGCCGGAGAGAAAACGTTTTCGGTCTCTCAAAAATTTGCTCTTGAAAAGGATGAATCGATTTATGGTTTAGGGCAGCTGCAAAATGGAAAAATGAAGCAACGAAATTTAACCAAATATTTAATTCAGGGAAATGTGGAGAATGTTGTAACATTTTTCCAATCAAATAAAGGCTATGGTGTATTTTGGGACAATTATTCTCCAACTACATTTAAGGATGATCAAGAAGAGACTTCTTTCTCCTCTGAGGTAGGAGATTGTGTTGATTATTACTTTATGTATGGCGGAAATTCGGATGGAGTAATTGCTCAAATGCGCGAACTTACAGGGCGAGTACCCATGTTTCCGTTATGGACATACGGTTTTTGGCAAAGCAAAGAACGATACAAAAGTCAGGATGAAACAGTTGGTGTTGTAAAAAAATATAGAGACTTGGGAGTTCCTCTTGATGGAATTATTCAAGATTGGCAATACTGGGGACATAATTATCTGTGGAATGCGATGGACTTCCAAAACCCACTATTTAACGATCCTCAAAAAATGGTTGATGATATTCATTCGATGAATGCTCATATGATTATTTCCATTTGGTCGTCATTCGGTCCTGCAACAAAGCCTTACAGAGAACTCGACAAAAACGGATTACTATTCAATTTTACAACATGGCCTCAGTCTGGTATGGATACTTGGCCTCCAAATATGGATTATCCATCGGGTGTGCGTGTATATGATGCGTATAGCCCTAAAGCGCGAGATATCTATTGGAAATATTTAAATAGCGGTCTTTTTAAATACGGAATAGATGGATGGTGGATGGATTCTACCGAACCCGACCACTTAGATTGGAAACCCGAAGATATGGATACCAAAACTTATCTCGGTTCGTTTCGAAAAGTGCGTAATGCATTTCCATTGATGACAGTAGGCGGTGTTTATGACCATCAGCGAGCTACCTCTTCGAATAAACGTGTATTCATACTTACCCGTTCTGGTTTTGCCGGTCAGCAACGATATGGAGCCAATGTTTGGTCAGGGGATGTTAGTTCGTCTTGGGAATCTTTACGCAATCAGGTTCCGGCTGGTCTTAACTTTTCTATTTGTGGGTTGCCTCATTGGAATAGCGATATCGGAGGTTTCTTTGCCGGTGCTTATAATAAAACGTGGAATGACGGCAGTGCAACTCGTAATCCAATGTTTCAGGAATTGTATGTTCGTTGGTTACAATTTGGGGCTTTCAATCCGATGATGCGTTCCCACGGAACAGATACGCCAAGGGAAATTTATCATTTTGGAACAAAAGGAGAGCCTATTTATGATGCCATTGAAAAAACAATTAATCTGCGCTATGCGCTTTTACCATACATTTATTCTACCTCATGGGAAGTAACCAATAAGCAGTCTAGCTTTATGCGAGCTTTAGTGATGGACTTTCCGAATGATCCTAAAGCATTAGACCTGAATGACGAGTTTATGTTTGGTAAGTCAATACTTGTAGCTCCTATCGTGAAAGCACAATACACGCCCGAAAAGATTGTAAAGGTAAATGAAGAAGAAGGATGGAATAGAGATCAGGCAAAAGATGCGGATGGCAATATGGTTGTTGATTTTGCAGCGAAGAAGCGTACTCAGTTATATCTCCCGGCCGGAACTACTTGGTATGATTTCTGGACTAATCAACAATATAAAGGCGGACAAAGAATAGAGCTGGAAACAACTATTGATAATACTCCATTATTTATTAAAGCCGGAAGTATTATTCCCTTTGGACCAAAAGTACAATATGCTACAGAGAAACAATGGGATCACTTACAACTACGTGTATATACAGGTGCTAACGGGTCATTTGTTCTTTACGAAGATGAATTTGACAATTATAATTATGAAAAGGGAGAATATACTGAGATTCCTATTATATGGAATAATGCTTCTCATACCTTAATTATCGGAGATAGAAAGGGATCTTATAAAGGGATGTTACTTAGTCGAAAATTCACAATAATTCTTCAGGATGCTACCCAAAAGACAGTTGAATACGATGGTAATAAGTTAGAAATAAAATTTTGATATATACTTAAATATAGAATAAAAGAAAAAATGAAAAGAATTGTTTGTTTAGTTTTTATAGCCTTTTTTATGTTTCAGGCATATAGTCAGAAAGCAACAGTGACTAGCCCTGATGGCCTATTATCGGTAAATATTTTCCTTGATAATGGTATTCCTATGTATGCCGTTGAGTATAAAAATAAGACTATGCTAGAAAAGTCTCCATTAGGTATTATTACAAATGAAGGTGACTTTAGTAAAGGACTCGAATATATTTCAAAAAAAGAGGGAGCAGTAGATAAAAAATATACACAAGATAAAATAAAGCAATCAGAGATCCATTATAATGCAAATTCTTTGATTTGCACATTTCAGAATCCAAGAGGGAATCAAGTATCTATCCTGTTTCAGGTTAGTAACAATAACATTGCTTTCCGTTACGAACTTCCAGAATGGGGTGAGAGAAAGGCTTGTGTTATAGAAAAGGAAGCTACCGGTTTTAAATTTCCTCAATCGACTACAACCTTTTTGTCATATATGATGAGTCCGATGCAAGCCTTTGCCCGTACTTCACCGAGTTACGAAAGTGGTTATACTAATGATGAACAAGTAGGAAAACCAACCCACGAAAATCAAGGATATGTTTTTCCCGGTCTATTTCGTATAAATGATGCCGGCTGGGTTCTTGTTTCAGAAACAGGAGTTAACAGTTTGTATTGTGCATCGCATTTAAGTGATGGTACGCAAGAAGGCTTATACACAGTAGCATTTCCGGATAAAAGGCAAAATAACGGATTTGGCAGCACAGGTGCTCAGGTTAGCCTGCCCGGTATTACGCCTTGGCGTACGATAACTGTAGGAGAAACACTCAAACCTATTGTAGAAACTACTATTCCATTCGATGTTGTTGACCCTCTATATCAAGCAAGCCAATCATATAAATATGGCCGAGCAACTTGGAGTTGGATTGTATGGCAAGATAATAGTATGAATTGGGATGATCAGGTAAAATATATTGATCTGGCTTCTGAAATGGGATACGAATATATTTTGGTGGATGCATTATGGGATGTAAATATCGGCTATACAAAAATTGAAGAGTTGATAAAATATGCGAAATCAAAAAATGTAGATGTGTTCTTGTGGTATAATTCTAATGGAGGCTTTAATGATGCTCCTCAAGGTCCAAGAAATAAAATGAACACATCTATTTCGCGTAAAGAAGAAATGAAATGGCTAAAGAAGATTGGGGTTAAAGGATTGAAAGTTGACTTTTTCGGTGGTGATAAGCAAGAGACAATGCGCTTGTACGAAGATATTCTTTCAGATGCTAACGATTATGAGCTGATGATTATTTTCCATGGATGTACTCTTCCTCGTGGTTGGGAACGTATGTATCCGAACTATGTGGGTAGCGAGGCTGTATTGGCGTCTGAAATGCTTGTGTTTTCGGAAGGTGTACGGGAGAATGAGGCATTCTTTTCGACACTGCATCCGTTTATTCGCAATACGGTAGGATCTATGGAGTTTGGTGGTGTATTCTTGAATAAATTCCTGAATAAAGGGAACAAGCAAGGACAAAAGCGATTGACGACCGATGCTTTTCAGCTGGCAACAGGTATTTTATATCAGAATGCTGTTCAAATGTTTGCTCTTACACCTAATAACCTTACAGATACACAAGGCTTCATTCTTGATTTTATGAAAAAAATACCCACAACTTGGGATCAGACATTATATATTGACGGATATCCGGGGAAATATGCTGTGATTGCCCGCCGTAATAATGACCAATGGTATGTTGCCGGAGTAAATGCCTTGAAGGAAACTCAGAAGTTAAAATTAAACTTGCCTATGTATGCCGGTAAGAAGATCAAAATGTATAATGATGATAAAAATAGAGAAACCTATTTGAAGGAAATAGAAGTGAAACAGAATGGAGATGTAGAAATATCTATTTTGTCTCAGGGAGGATTTGTATTAACTTATTAAAATAAATTATGAATATAAGATTAACTCTTTTAAGCTGTTTTGTGTGTCTTTTTGTTATTAATTTATCACAAATTAAAGCACAGTACCCACTTATACAGACAAGATATACAGCTGATCCGGCTCCAATGGTATATAACGATACCGTATTCCTTTATACCACCCATGACGAGGACGATTCTCAGGGATTTAAAATGCTCGACTGGTTGCTTTATACCTCTACGGATATGGTAAACTGGACAGATCATGGGACTGTTGCATCATTAAAAAGTTTTAGTTGGGTTACAAAGGATAATGGAGCTTGGGCTCAACAAGTTGTTGAACGAAATGGTAAATTCTATATGTATTGTCCGATACATGGGCAAGGTATTGGCGTTTTAATATCTGATTCTCCTTATGGACCATTTAAAGATCCTATAAACAAACCACTTGTCTGGCAAAAAGAACATTGGGAGGATATAGATCCCACAGTTTTTATAGATGATGATGGACAGGCATATATGTATTGGGGGAATCCGAATGTTTATTATGTGAAGCTGAATGAAGATATGATTTCTTATTCTGGAAATATTGTGAAATTAGATAAGAACCCTGAGCATTATCAGGAAGGACCATGGGTATATAAACGAAACGGACATTATTATATGGCTTTTGCCGCTACTTGTTGTCCCGAAGGATTAGGGTATGCCATGAGCGACAAACCTACAGGCCCGTGGACAACCAAAGGATATATAATGAAACCAACTCAGCGTACAAGAGGAAACCATCCCGGTGTAATTGATTATAAAGGTAGTTCTTATGTGTTTGGATTGAGTTACGATTTAATGCACCTAGAAACCTTCAAACATCATGAGAGGAGGTCGTCTATGGCAGCAAAAATGCATTATAATGCGGATGGAACTATTCAGGAAGTTCCATATTGGACAGAGAATGTATTGGAGCAAATTGAATTATTTAATCCGTATCGCAGAGTGGAAGCCGAAACTATGGCTTGGGGATATGGTTTGAAAACGGAAAAGATGCCTGATGGCAGAATTTGTCTTACCGGAATAGATGATAATGAATCATTGTGTGTTCGTGGTGTTGATTTTGGTAAAGGAGCAAAAGAATTTTCAGTGCTTGCAGCATGTAATGTAAATGGTGGTTATATCGATATTCGCCTAGATAGTACCAGTGGCCCTTTGATCGGCACATTAGAAGTAACTCGTTCGGGTGCAATGGACAGGTTTAAGCTGATGTCGTGTGCAGTAAATGGTGCTAAGGGGGTACATGATCTTTATTTCTGTTTTAGAAGCACCTCTCAGAAAAATAACTTGTTCTTCCTTGATTATTGGGAATTTAAATGAAATTAGAATCCGAAAAAAATATGAAAGAGAAAATATACTTAATAATGTTGGCAATATTTATGCCAACATTATTGCAATCGCAGAATCCGATCATACAAACGATGTATACAGCCGATCCGGCTCCAATGGTGTATAATGACAGATTATATGTTTATACAACTCATGATGAGGATAACTCTACATGGTTTACAATGAATGATTGGAAGTTGTATTCTACAGATGACATGGTTAACTGGACAGATCATGGTGTAATTCTGAAATATACAGACTTCGAATGGGCAAAAGGTGATGCTTGGGCGCCTCAATGTATCGAGCGTGATGGGAAATTTTATATGTATGTACCTGTTATATCCGGAATAAATAATAGGGGAGCAATCGGTGTTGCGGTAGCAGATAGTCCGTCTGGCCCTTTTTATGATGCTCTTGGTGAACCTTTGGTACAAACAGAATGGGGAGATATCGACCCTACAGTATTCATTGATGATGATGGTCAGGCTTATCTTTACTGGGGAAATCCCAAGTTGTATTATGTTAAGTTAAATGAAGATATGATCTCTTATTCGGGCGATGTAGTCCGTGTTCCGATGGTTGCAGAATCATTCGGCAAAAGAGAAAATAATCCGGAGAGACCGACTTCATACGAGGAAGGACCATGGTTATATAAGCGTAATAATCTTTATTACTTATTTTGGCCGGGAGGCCCTTTGCCCGAATTTATAGGATATTCGACAAGTAAAAGCCCTATAGGGCCATGGAAATATGGTGGTATTGTTATGCCTACAGAAGGTAAATCTTTTACAAACCATCCCGGAGTGATCGATTTTAAAGGGAAAACTTACTTTTTCTATCATAATGGAGCACTGCCTGGTGGAAGCGGTTTTACAAGGTCTGTCTGTGTTGAGGAAATGACGTTTAATGCAGATGGTTCTATCCCCCAATTGAAAATGACAGAAGGAATTAAGCAAGGAATAGAGACTCTCAATCCTTATCGAAAAACAGAAGCAGAAACAATTGCATGGTCTGAAGGTATAAAGGCATCTCAAAATAAACAGGTTGGAGTCTTTGTGACCGCAAAAAAGGATGGGGCATACATAAAAGTTAGAGATGTTGATTTCCAAAACAAAGGAGCTTCTAAGTTTTTTGCACGAATAGGAACTACTCATAATGCAAATGTTACATTTGAAATTCGTCAAGATAAACTAGATGGGGCTTTACTCGGTACAATAAAAGTTCCACGTACCGGAGGCAGTGACAGATGGAAGTTGGTTTCGATTGATGTCCCTAAGATAACAGGTGTTCATGATCTATATTTCGTTTTCAAAGGGCCTCAGAATACTGATGTCATGTACTTTGATTATTGGAGGTTTGCTGAATGATATAATACTTTTATAATCAATTATATCTTCAGATTTTACTATTAAATATGCATTTATATGAAAAAAAATATTCTTTTTATTGTATTGTTTTTTATGTCACTTCATATGTCCATTGTAGCTCAGGATAAGTTTCATGTTTTTTTATGTTTTGGGCAATCCAACATGGAGGGGCATGCGAAGATTGAAGCACAAGATACTATTGATGTAGATGGTCGTTTTATGATGTTGCAAACGGTTGACTGTCCTGAACTGGGACGTTTTAAGGGAAACTGGTATAAAGCTATTCCACCATTAGCACGATGTCATACAGGACTTAGTCCGGCTGATTATTTTGGAAGAACTATGGTTGCAAATCTTCCGTCAGATACGAAGGTTGGTGTAATCAATGTTGCGGTAGGAGGTTGTAGAATAGAACTCTTTGATAAAGAAAATTTTCAATCTTATGTAGACCAATCTCCAGAATGGCTCAAAAATATGGTTAATGAATATGATGGCAATCCTTATGCCCGATTGATAGAAATGGCTAAGCTGACTCAAAGTCAGGGTGGTGTGATTAAAGGAATATTACTTCATCAAGGTGAATCTAATAACGGAGAAACTGATTGGCCGGAAAAAGTCAGAAAAGTATATGACAATATACTAAAAGATCTCAATCTTGAGCCGAATTCAATCCCCTTACTAGCCGGAGAACTATTAGATGAAGAACAATATGGCGCATGCGCAAACATGAATTTAATAATAAATACTTTACCCAACGTTATACCAAATGCCCATGTTATTTCTTCAAAAGGATGCGAAGGGGTTAAAGACCGATTGCATTTTAGTGCTGTCGGATATCGAACTTTAGGAACTAGATATGCAGAGAAAATGCTGCAATTGTATAAAGAAAGTTCATTAAAGAAGTAATTAAAGTGTACTTATGGAAAAATATTATTGTAAATTATTATTCTCCGTACTTTGCTTGTTTTCTTTGATATCTTGTAATCATAATAAACATATCGAAGTTACTCCATGGGAGACAGGAGCTTTTGAATCGCAGAAATATAGGAATCTTTTTACTGAAGTAGGATACTCTAAAGAACAGGTTGATGAGAAATTACAGGGAATATTTCAAAATCTCTTTTTCGGTCGAGATAAGATTTACTTTGAAGTCGGAGATTCAATGGCTTACATATCAGATGTCAAAAATCATGATGTGCGGACAGAAGGAATGTCTTATGGAATGATGATTGCCGTACAACTGAATAGAAAGGATATTTTTGATCGTTTATGGCGTTGGAGTAAAAAGAATATGCAACATCAAGATGGACCTTTTGAAGGTTATTTCGCATGGAGTTGCAAAACCGATGGAACGCCTAATGCAAAAGGACCGGCGTCTGATGGAGAGCTCTATTATATTACTTCTTTGATATTTGCATCTAATCTTTGGGGAAATGATGAAGGAATTGATTATTTGAAAGAAGCTCAGAATATACTTAACTGTTCGATGAATAAGGGTGGGGGAAAGGAAGGAGTGACTAATCTTATCGATGCAGAGCACAAACTGATTACTTTTGTGCCTTTCAGAGGGGCCGCTCTGTTTACCGATCCATCGTATCACATTCCTGTATTCTATGAAGTTTGGGCTAAATGGGCAGAAGATGGACGTTCTGAATATTGGAAAGAATGTGCTCGCTCTAGCCGAGACTATCTGCATAAGGCTGTACATCCTGTAACAGGCTTAACTCCTGATTATTCATATTACGATGGAAGGCCATTTCGTACTGAATATGGTATTGTAGGTGAAGATTTTCGATTTGATTCATGGAGAGTCCCTTTGAATATAGCATTGGATTATTCGTGGAGTTGTGCAGACAAAGAATGGCAACAAGACTATGGCACTAAGATACAAAGTTTCTTATACTCTCAAGGCTTGGAAATATTTGTAGACCAGTATACGATTGATGGAGGAATGGTTTCTGATACATTACCGGCAGGGAACTATAAAAAGAATTTAAGACACTCCTTAGGATTAGTTGCAACAAGTGCTGCAGCAACTACAATGTCTACTTATCTTAAGCGGAGTGAATTTGTTCATCATCTTTGGAATTCTGAACATAAGCCATACGAAGATGGATTTTTCGATGCATACTATGATGGACTATTGTATTTGTTTGCTTTTATGCATTTAAGTGGAAACTATAAAATAATATTTCCGTCCTAACTATTAAATATCTAATTATTATGAAAAACTGTATTTTGCTGTTTATTTTAGTTCTGTCTATTGCCTCTAAAGCTACAGCACAAGATTTAGAAGGAGGTATTTCATCTGAGTACAATATTCCTGAAGGTCAATATCCTATAGTGAATAGAGATTTAAGTGCTACATTCCGCATACAAGCTCCTTCTACGCAAAGCATGCAAGTTGATATATGCGGGAAAAAATATCCGATGACAAAAGATGCAGCCGGTATATGGGAAGCAACAACCGACCCATTGGTAGTAGGATTTCATTACTACTTCTTATTGATAGATGGATTATCTGTAGTAGATCCCGCCAGCCAGACGTTTTTTGGTTGTGGAAGAATGGCGAGCGGTATAGAAATTCCGGAACCTAAAACAGAATCTGCCTATTATTCGTATCAAAAAGATATTCCTCATGGACAAGTTAGAGAATGTTATTATTTCTCGAAAGTAGAGGAGAAGCAACGTAGATGTTTTGTATATACGCCTGCCGAATATGAAACAAATCCTACAAAACGCTATCCTGTGCTGTATCTTCAGCACGGTATGGGCGAAGACGAAACTGGCTGGAGCAGACAAGGAAAAATGGCTTTTATTTTAGATAACCAGATAAGTGAAAAGAAGTGTGTTCCGATGATTGTTGTAATGGATTATGGTAATTGTGGATATATACATGGAACTAAAAAAGGAGAATCTCAGAAGGAGTTTGGAGCATTATTTACCCCAATACTTATAAATGATATTATACCCTATATTGATTCAAATTTCCGGACCCTTTCGGATAGAGATAACAGAGCCATGGCCGGTTTGTCGTGGGGAGGTCATCAGACATTTGAGACTACATTGAATAATATAGATAAGTTTTCGCATATAGGAGCTTTTAGTGGTGCTCTTTTCTTTTTGAAAGAAGACAATATAAAGAAAGCCTACAATGGAGTTTTTGCTCAACCTGATGTTTTCAACAAAAAAGTTCATACTCTTTTCTTAGGTATGGGTTCAGAAGAGGGAATGGGTAGCAAGCGCATCAGTGATTTCTTAAAGGAAAATGGGATAAATAATACATATTACGAATCTCCAGGAACTCATCATGAGTGGCTTACTTGGAGACGATGCCTTAATCAATTTTTACCTCTAATATTCAAACAAAAACAATGAAAAAGCTGTTTTTTCTATTCAGTATATCTCTCATTTTATTGGTAAGTTGTACTACATCTAAGGTGAAATCATTTGTAGATAACAATTATGATACACCTATTGGCTTCGATCAATACAAACCGGATGTAAGGTATGGTGTGGTTAACGATGTCAGTTATTTTTCGAAGACAACCAATAGCAATAGGCCCGCTAAAATAATTTTACCGCCAAATTATGATAAGAATAAGAAATACCCGACCTTATATCTTCTTCATGGTTTGGGAGGAAATGAGAATGACTGGTTTGGCGGCAATCCGGATCAAATTATATCGAACTTACTCGATGAGGGAAAATGTAAAGAAATGATAGTTGTTATTCCCAATATCAAAGCCAGGCATGATAGTGTGAAAGTTGCCCCGGAGTTTTACTCTGTCCAACATTTTAAGGAATATGATAATTTTTTGAATGACCTTCAAAATGACCTGTTGCCATATATAGAGAAAAATTATCCGGTACTTTCCGGACGAGATAATCGTGCTGTAGCAGGTCTATCCATGGGAGGTCGTTCTGCTCTCCATATTGGAATAGAAATGATTGATGAATTTGCATATATCGGAGCATTCACTCCTGCAGTAGGTGTTCTGCCTTATGATGTAGAGAAAGGTCTTTTTACACAAGAAACGCTTACAGTGCCTTCAAAGTATAAGAAATCAACTTTGATAATGATAGTAAAAGGAAGCAATGATGATGTCGTAAAAGAATGGCCAGAAGTATATAATAACACACTTAATAAGAATGGAGTAGAACATATCTATTACATTACACCCGGAGGGCACGATTTTGATGTATGGAAGAATAGCCTGTATAATTTTGTCAGACGAATATTTCAAGAATAAACAAGTTTTACTTATTAGAGAATATAATATAGATCGTAGTTAAGTGTTTAACTATCTGTGTCTTTATTCTAGTTGTTGTATATTCATACTTTTGTCTGATGACGCAATATTATATATTGAATACGAGTCGGATAGATAATTATAAAAAAGATGGTATATTTGCATGTAATAAGTGTTTGTTATACACTCTATTGTTTGTTTTTAATTTAAATAAATTGAGATGACACCATCATTCTATAAAGAGCAAGAAAAATTCTATATATCCGTCGACTGTATAATACTTGGTTTTAAAGATGATAAAATGTACTTACTTATTTCGAAGCGAAAATTTAACCCATTAGAAGGTCATGATACACTCATGGGTGGATTTTTGCGTTCGAATGAACATCTTAATGAAACAATCTCTCGTGTTGTTTATGAATATACCGGTATTCAGAACGTATATATGGAAGAGGTTGGTGTATATGGCGATATTAATCGTGATGAAGGAGAACGGGTTGTGTCTATCGCATATTATGCATTGATTGATCTGGAATTGTTCGATGATAAACTTTGTAAGGTTCACAATGCCAGATGGGAAGAAGTGGATAAAGTTGGAGAATTAGTTTTCGACCATAACCAGATGCTATCAGATACATTAGTGATACTTAGACGAAAAGCTGCGGCTCAGCCTATCGGTTTCAATTTATTACCAGAAAAATTTACTTTACCTCAATTGCAATCCCTTTATGAAGCAATCTATCAAACAAAATTAGATAAACGTAATTTCAGAAAGAAGATGCTGGAAATGAATGTTTTGGAAAAGCAACAGGATAAAGATAAATCAACCTCGAAGCGAGGTGCTTTTTACTACAAATTCAACAAAGAAAAATATGATGAATTATTGAAAAAAGGGTATTCCTTTTTTTCATATGTTGATTAATATTGGTTACATACCATTAATATTATCGTAAAAAAGAACCAAGACTTGGCAAGTCTTGGTTCTTTTTTACTTTAATGTAAAGGTAATACTAAACAGCTATTTATTTTCTAATAACCTAACCTCTACAATTTTCGGTGTTGTATGTTCTTTGTTTGCAGTAAATTTAATATCTAATATATCTTTTGTCCTCTCACTTTGGGGGATATCTAATAGTATAAATTGGATTCCCGATTCTGGCTTATTATCTATACTTAGATTCTGAAGTTTCTCTCCATTGACTGAAATTTCATAAATGCTTGGTTTATCAGAAGCTAGATATTTGACATATACAACTTTGGCTTTTTTCTCTTTGTTTCTCATTTGATAACTAAACCAATCTTTTGCTTCCCGCCAGTGAATGTTCTCGAATGATCCTGCATTCGATTCTTCGAATTGTATAAAGTGATCTGATTCCGGTTGTTGTTCTCCACAAGCTACCTTATCTATGGTTTTAGAATCCAGTTTTATACGTTCTTGTTCCTCTCGTTTTATTTGTTCATGCAAACTAGCCAATCCTTCAGTTGTTGTTTGGGGCAAATATATAATATAGCGAGACTCATGCAGTCTGAAAAAAGGAATAAATTCCAATTCTGACGGATATTGGGTGGAATAAAGGCTACTCAACAAGAACGTTAAAGGTTTACCCGGTACAGGTTTAATTTTTGAAGTAATATCTTCTTTATCGCTAACCAATAAAGGCATTTCGGACAAAGGAAGAAGAGTTCCGTGTGCTATATGTCCACCACGGCTATCATCAGCAAACAAACCAGTCATATCTTCCTGCCCTGTTTTCGCAGCAAGAACAATAGGTCCATATCGAAATGAATAGTAATTTGATTTGTCAGGAAGTTGCTCCGCAACAATAGTCATCGGTAATTCTACGCTTATGCGATCTCCTTTTTGCCAAGTTCTTTTTATTGCAATATAACCATTCTTTAGAACTCCAGCATATGTTTTTCCATTCAGCCTAATTTTCATTGTTCCTTTTTCTACCCATGATGGATATCGTACATGCACTGTAAATTCACTTTTTTTCTTAGGGTTTACAGTGATTTCTGTTTTTGATTCGTCGGGGAATTTATTATCCTGAACGATCTCAACATTTTTTTCTTTCCAGTTTAATGAAGAAGGAATGAATAGGTTTACATATAAATCATCACTTGTGTGTGCATAAATCATTTCTCCATATTTTGCATGGCTTTCTATTCCTGATCCAACACAACACCACATACTGGTTTGAGGCTGCGAATATACACGATAATGTCCGGGGCGCAATTGTGTGAAATAAACTAAGCCTCCCGTTTGAGGATTTTGACTTGAAAGGATATGATTATATAATGCTTTTTCGTAATAATCAATATATTTTTTATCTAAGGATGTTTGATAAAACATTTTAGATAGACGGAGCATATTGTATGTATTACAAGTCTCGGGACCTTCATTACTTGTTATCATACTCGAAAAATCATTTGTTGGGTGGAAGTGTTCTCTTACACTATTTCCACCTATACATACCGAGCGATGCTCTACTACAGTTTCCCAAAAGAAACGAGAGGCCTCCGACCAAGATTCATTCCCTTCGATATCAGCAATACGTTTAAAACCTAAAACTTTAGGAATTTGCGTGTTTGCGTGTAATCCTGTTAGTTTATCTTCATGAGCTAATAATGGGTTTAGTATTAATTGGTGAGAAAACTGATGAGCTAATTTCAAATATTTTTCATTTTGCGTTATTACGGCAACATCCGCAAAAGTTTCGTTTAGTCCTCCGTGTTCGCTGCGCAGCATATCTTGTATTTGCTCTTCAGACAAATTCGATACTAGTTTTATGGCCCAGTCTGTCATTTTAATTAACATATCCTTTGCTGTCTCATTCCCTGCAATAAGGTAGGCATCACGTAAGCCTGCATAAGTCTTATGAATATTGTAGAGAGGAACCCACCTGTTATTTAACCCAAAACCAGAGGCTCGAATATCACCTTTGGCTATTTCCTCCCAAATAGCCTTTCCGCCCGGAACACCTCCAATGTATCCATTACCATTTTTATCCTGACATCGTTTCAATTCATTTATCATATAGTCAAGACGATTTTTTATCTGTTCATCTCCTGTAGAAGCATACATCAAAGCAAGAGCTGAAACATAATGCCCTCCGATATGTCCGTCAAGACCCGTGTTTTCCCAATTCGTGTAACTCTCTGCCTTTCTCTGCAATCCAGCTTCTCTTAAGAATGGTGCCAAAAGTCTATCTGCATCTAAATCTAAAAGATATTTTTTATCAAGATCCTGTGCCCTTTTGAAAGGACTATCCAATAACATTATGTCTTTCAGATCAAAATAGTTGATTTTAGGAGTAGTTTCCTGAGCACAAAGGTGAATAACACAAACGAAAGAGAATATTGTTGTAAATAATTTCTTCATTGATATTGATTTAATTTCTATACATAAATACTATTAAAAATAGACAAGCTGATATACTTCTGGTTGGTTAACGAGCCATTCTGTATATCAGCTTTGTTTTTTTATATTACTTCAGATATTCTTTGACCTGTTTATATACATTATCAGGTGTA
>NZ_DAOKYH010000013.1:0-93051 GCF_035323175.1 Dysgonomonas sp.
GTATTGAATAATATATGGTTGATAGGTGTGGTTCACAAGCCCCCGCTTCCGCAAATCGTCTAGTAGATAGATGATTGTAAAACAAAGGGACTAAAATAAGTTTTAGTCCTTTTTCTTTTTCAACCAAGAAAATAATATGCACTTTTTACCTTTTTTTTCTTTCTTGTCATGGAAATCATTTATCATATCGATTTGAGCCTCGAAAAAAGCAACTAATTTTTCCATAACAGTTTTAAAATTTTCTAAGTCTATTGTACTCATCTTTAAACTGTCTTCTCTATTTGGTGCTTTCGTAACAGGATATCTAAAACACATAGAAATTTTATCAATCTCTTCAAACTCTTTAATAAGTTTTCCAACATTTGTCATTATATCTTCATAGAAAGAACATTTTATCTTTTTTAATAGAGACTTATATTCATTCCATTGCGTTGATAAAATATGAATATCTTGAAATGTTCCTCCACCATTGCGCTTTTTTATTTCGTCAATTAAACTCTTTAAAGTTAGTTCTATATATTGTCTATAATTAAAAATCATAGGATAAACCAATGAATTTCGCATATAATTATCAGAATCTTGCGCCAAACATTTATCTAATAATAATTTTCCAGCATTTTTATATCCTTCACTATATAGAAAAAAACCTCCTGCTGGATTTTTAATCCATGCTCCTTTTGCTGAATCAGTTTCATCTATAAAAAGTTTATCCGCTTTTTGTGGGTATTGTTCTTTGGTTAATTGCTCTGATGTTTTTTCTTCATTTTCCATAATTTATATTTTAAAAGTGAACAGCTATAAAATTAGGAATATAAAATGAATAGTTAACTGATAGATAAACAATATATTTTTAAATATATATCAAACTATCTTCTATCTCTCACCAATAAACAAAACTTAAAAATATACAATAACAAACTTCATTCAACTTAACAATATTATTTCTCTTTTTCTTGATTATATAAAATAACACCATTGAGTAGTATATTAATTAAAAGAGCTTTACCTCGTACTGGAAAGTCATTAACTAAAACATTCGGGTAAAAACCCTTGCTTTCTAATTCTGGATTATTTATGTTGTTCTTATCTTCTAAATAAATATTAATCTGACTTTTATCGTCTTCTACTTTCAATGTTTCGAAATAATCTAATAATCCTGAGGGCAGCAAATAACTATAACCATCCTTTTAGCATATCTTTTTATTTCAAAAATAAAACATTTTGATTTCCCTCTCATGTTTTTAAGTTGATTCCATTTTTTTTAATAGGTTTTTTCGATAACTCATTAATGATTATAAATAGTTTTTGAAATAATAATTATATTTTGTAATATTGCATAACGTATTTGTGTATTAGACGAACTATTGAACAATTGCCATTACACAAGTGTTGAAAGAATAAACTAACATCAAAAATATCATCAATTATGTTAAGTAAAAAATTAGAAGCTGCATTAAATGCACAAATCAACGCTGAATTTTGGTCAGCATATTTATATCTGTCTATGGCTGCTTATTTTGCAGCAGACGGAAAACCGGGTTTTGCAAACTGGTTCGAAATCCAGTTTAAGGAAGAACAAGATCACGCAATGAAATTTTTCAAATACGTTACTGATAGAGGCGCAAAAGTAGAATTGAAGCCAATTGAAAAAGTGGATTTGGCTTGGGAATCTCCTCTTCATGCTTTTGAAGAAACTTTGAGACATGAAAAGATCGTAACAGGGAGAATCAATGACTTGGTGGCGTTGGCTAAGGAAGAAAAAGACTATGCAACCGAAAGTATGTTGAAATGGTTTGTAGACGAACAAGTAGAGGAAGAGGCTACAGCACAGGGTTATATCGATGCGTTGAAAATGATTAAAGATAACGGTTTTGGAATCTATACAATGGATAAGGAATTGCAATCAAGATCTTATTCTCCAGTAGCAGGTTAAAAGACAATGTCTAAATTATAAATGTAAATCTCCCCGGAATATTCCGGGGAGATTTATTATTTTTACACCATCATAACAATTATCATTTGATACAAATAGAACACATATCCAAAACGTATGGAGATCAGGTAGCCTTATCTGATGTGAGTTTTTCGATACAGAAAGGTGATATAGTAGGGCTTCTCGGAGTAAATGGTGCGGGGAAGTCTACCTTGATGAAAATTCTTGCTGGTGGTATGACTGCCGATATAGGACGGGTGACTTTTTCAGGAGAAGATATTCTTTCTAACCCTTTAGCGATTAAAAAACGTATAGGCTACCTCTCGGAAGACAATCCTTTATACGAAGATATGTACGTAAAAGAATATCTGGAGTATGTTGCAGGAATCTATAATGTACGGCACGATGCTGTTTCTCGTGTTATTGAACAAACCGGACTGGAGAGGGAATACAAGAAAAAAATAAAGGCTCTTTCAAAAGGAAATCGTCAACGAGTTGGTATTGCTCAGGCATTGGTTCATAACCCTGAATTTCTTATCTTGGATGAAGCTACTTCCGGCTTAGATCCGAATCAACGCGAAAGCCTTAATGCTCTTTTTAAGGAACTGTCGAAAGATAAGATGATACTTTTTTCTACTCATATTCTATTTGATGTAAAAGCTATTTGCTCTCGTGTGATCTTTTTAGATAAAGGAAAGTTGCTGATAGATAAAAATATAGATGAAATAGATTCTATAGAAAATACATTTCATATTCTTGCAAATGAAAATAATAGCTGACAAAAATATACCCTATCTCAAAGGTGTAGCCGAATATTACGGAGACGTTACTTACCTCGATGGTGCTGCTTTTACCCACGATGCGATCAAAGAGGCTGATACCTTAATTGTGCGTACTGTTACTCGCTTTGACGAAGCAATACTAAAAAATACGAATGTAAAGCTTATATGCTCCGCTACTATTGGCTATGATCATATCGATACCGATTACTGTGATGCACATGATATCGTTTGGCATAATGCTCCGGGGTGCAATTCCGGTTCAGTGCAGCAATATATCGTTTCTTCATTGATAAGAATCTCCTGTAAGAAAGGCTTTGTACTCAAAGATAAAACGATAGGTGTTGTTGGTGTTGGCAACGTAGGGAAAAAGGTAGCGAAAGCTTGCGAAATGTTAGGTATGAAGGTTCTGCTAAATGACCCACCACGTCAAAAACCGGAACAGAGTAATTTATTTGTAAGTCTGGATGAAATAATAGATAAAGCTGATATTATCACTTTCCATACTCCTTTAACAAAAGAAGGCGAATATAAGACTTATCATTTAGCAGATTCCGAGTTCTTTTCGTCTCTCAAGAGAAAACCGATTATAATAAATTCGGCGAGAGGAGGCATTGTAGATACAGCGGCTATAAAAATAGCTATAGCTAACAACCTTATATCGGGAGCAATTATCGATTGCTGGGAAAAAGAACCCGATATAGACCTTGAATACATGGAGATGGTTGATATTGCCACTCCGCATATAGCAGGTTATTCGGCAGACGGAAAAGCCAACGCAACGCGTATGTCTCTTGAATCTGTTGCCGATTTCTATGGGATGAGCAAAGAGCCGTTATCTCGCATAATAGCGCCTGATCCTGTAAACCCTATAATAGACCTCACAGGACTAAAAAACTCCGATAATCTTCTCTTTGATGCTATATTGCATACATACGACCCCATGTCTGACTTCGAAAGACTAAAAGCATCTCCTGCGACTTTCAAGCAGCAGCGGAATAACTATCCTTTGCGTAGAGAGTATTTTGCTTATAAAATAACTGCTGATATTTCTTCTGATGTGAGGCAATCCCTTCTGGACTTCGGTTTTGCTGAATAATTATAAATTAATGTTCCGGGTTATTTCCTTATTTTACGATTACAAGTTGTTGCTCATTAACTGAATTCCAAGTCTTTCGGCTTCCTCATATTTTTTCTTGTCGAAAGAGTACAAATTGGGCGATTTGTGAGCTCCTACTTTCCGTGTTTCATTCAATGCCTTTATAAAGCCAATAGAGAGCATTTTGCGCTGGAAGTTTCTACGGTCTAGTTCTCTTCCTAATATTGCCTCGTAGATACTTCTTAATTCGGGCATTGTGAATTTTTCGGGTAGAAGTTCGTAACCGATAGGTATGAATCCAATTTGTTTGCGGAGGGTAGAGAGAGCGGTTTCAAAAATAATCTTATGTTCCGGGTGTAAATCTGAGATATTATTTATTTCGAACCATTCGATATGTTCAGTATCGTTATCTTCGACGAGTTGTGCATCTCCTGATTTGATAAGGGCAAAATATGCCAGACTAATTTCACTAAGTATTTCGGGGTTTTCGTTTTCTTCTTGTTTTTTATCTTTTCTCCCAAAGAATGAGAACTGCTTCAGATAGGTATCGCTTAACCCTGTTTTTGCTTTTAAGATCCGGCGTGCCGTTTCATCCGGTATTTCATCTCTTGTTATAAGCCCTCCGGGAAGCATCCATTTTTCGCCGGCACTGGGTTTACATAGTAGAACTTTGAGGCTTCCTGAGTGAAATCCGAATATTGTACAATCGACCGAGATATTAAGATTGAAAATATCCTTTTCTTTTCTCTGAGGCTCGGCAGTAGATTTTTCTTTTTTCATAAAAATTAGAGTTATTGTAGCTTTGTGTTGTAAGTGTTTGTGCTGTCTTTTTTATTATCCAGATAATAGATGTGAAATTCGGCTTTCTCTTTAGCTGTTTTAAGGCTATCGAGCTGCAACATCATTACTGATAACTGATACGATTTGGAAATCGCAGACTTTACCTGTTGCGATAAAGTATATGTATATTTTCCTTGTCCATCTAAAGTGACTGATAAGGGTTTGCTGGTATTTGAGAAAATGAACTTCGCAATTCCATTTTCCTTACTACCTGAGAATCGGATTACTTCATACGTTTTGCCCATGTTTGAGAAGCGATAGTTCAAACCATCGTCATTCACTGGTATAGACTCTGCGAATGAGCCATCTTTTGACAAAATCTTTATCTTATTATGTTTTTGTCCGCCAATAAATACACTTTCAATATATAACTGTCCATTTTCTTCTACTCCCGAACGAAGAGTTGTAGATGTAATAGATGAGGTTACACTCTCTTTGGGGATATAGCTTCCTGTTTCTTGATATTGCTTGTTTTGTTGAAAGCTAAACTTCGTTTTCTCTTGTTCTACTTTGGGTTCAAAAGAAGATATAAGCGAATCGCATTGCGCTATTATTTGCTCGTTTTCCCCTCTGCGGATCGAGTCTAACAGCAAGATCCCTGCCTGTAATTGTGGAAAAGCTTTCGGGTGATTTGCTTTTAGGCTATCAAGAGTCTGCTTAGCTAAAGCGTATTCAGCCTGCGAATAAAGCTGTCGGGCTGTATTTAATTGTCTTTGTGCTTCTTCGTTTTCAGATGTACAAGCGAATAGTAAAAATGACAAAAGTATAAATATACTTCTATAATAAGTTTTCATTGGACTACACTCTGTATAAGTATTCTGGGAAATTGTACTCATGTAATTTTAGGCTAAATTACAAATTAATTTTTAATTTAACATTACTATTGTTTAATAATTGTCTATATTACACTATACGGTATTGGTTTCCACCTATTTGATATAGATAAAGCTATTTATGTTTTAGTTTGAAAATACTATGCCGCTGAGTGGTTGGTGTCTAGTCCGTTTGGGATATGTGGTTTTTATTTCTTTACTCTTGTCAGTTCATGTTTGAGCATATAGTTAGCAGTTTGAAACATGGCTGCTGAATATAAGTTCATGCTATCTGCTTTCTGTTTGAATTGAGAAAGAACATTGTCGCTACTATTTTCACTATATTTATATAACCCATCTATCTTCGATTTGAAGTTATAAGTATAAAAGTATTTCTCATCGATACATCCAAGGGCATTATCAGAAGAGAAAAACATATACGGACGTTTTGTCTTGAACATGTCTACCCCAAAAGTATTATTCATGTACGAACGGTCTAGTAAACCCATAATGGTAGGGAATACATCAACTTGTCCACCCGGACTGGAAACCGTTGTGGGCATATCTGTAAACGCCGGAGAGTATATGATCAGTGGGATATGGTTTAGCGAAAGAGGCATTTCATAGGTTTGTGTGCCCACTATTTTTCCATGGTCTCCAAGCAGTACAAATATTGTGTTTTTAAACCAGCTTTGTTTTTCTGCATCAGTAAAAAATTGTCGTATAGCATCATCTGCAAATGCTACTATTTGGAATTCGGATTTTGTGCTTACATTTTCAAATTTTTCAGGTACAATATATGGAGGATGATTGCTCACTGTGAGTATTGTTGCAAAAAAAGGAGATGACGTCGGAGCCTTTTCATTTATTTTGTTCAGCGAATAACTGAGTAGAAAATCATCTGCAACACCAAAGCTGTTTTTTCGCATTTTGGGTGGATAGTTTTCTTGAGAATATATTTCTTCAAATCCATTTTCCAATAAGAAAGCATTCATATTGTCATATTGGGACTCGTGCGGCATGAAGAACATCGTTTTATAATTTTGCTCTTGTAAAGTATTTGGTAACCCCTGGCATAAAGGGATTGTTACATTTTTCATCATGTTCTTATCAAACAAGGCCGGTAGTCCGTACAGTGTGGCTAAGATACCATGATTGGTATGTGTGCCGGCTGAATAAAAATGATCGAAATAGTATGATTTCTTTATAAGCTGGTTGAGAAATGGAGTTATTTCTTTTCCGTTTTCTGTGACTTTTAGCAGATTGGCAGACATCGATTCCATGAGTATGACAACTACATTCATATCTTTTGCCGGACTTTCTGCTTTAATATATCGGGCAATAGGCGACTTTAGCTCATCAGCCGGGTTTAGTCCGAAAAACTTCTGTGTATATGAGATAGCGTCTTTTTCTGAAATAACATTGTCTATGCTATGATGAGTTTTCGATGATTCGATAACATCCCGCAAGAAATAAAAAGAGGGGTTTATTCCCAACTGATTTAAGAATGAATTGTTGCAAAAGTAAGCTTGGCTTGTTTTTATCGGATTGTATCCGAAACGCCCCCTGATACCCAATATGCATAGTATGGCAAGGATAAGACAAGTGGGAATGTAAATGAAATATTCTTTTCCTTTTATATTTTCTTGCTGTAGTTTTAAAAGCCTTTTGCTCAACTTGAAAACCAGATATCCAAAAGCAATGACTACTAGAAGAAAAACACCCATATATATGTAATATGATGTTTCTTCGAATATCATTTTGGCAGTTGTACTGCTTTCTTCATTCCAATTGAAGATGGAACTGTTCAGATGTTTGAAGAAATAAGCGAAGTAAGGAATGTCTGCAAAACCAATCGCAAAAACCACTGTATAGATCAGTATATAGTATACGTTGAATGAATTGAAGGTAATTTTATTTACTTTATTAAGAAGACCTAGAATGCAAATAACTATGAGCGGTAATGCTGAGATGTAGGATGCTATAACATTGTCGAACCAGATCCCTCGGAGCAAAGCTGAGAAAATCCAACTGGCTTTTGAGGTTACACTTTCTATATGTTGTAGATTTGTCAGTAATAATAAGGTACGTTGCAGTGACATTATGATTAATGCCATTATATGTATCGACAATACATATAGAATGCTTATTTTTATTTTTTTCATCGGAATACATACAGAAGCTGTTTAAAAGCAAACACTATGAGGTGTAATTGCCTTATTAAACAGCTTCTTATCTTTGTATATTAGTTAAGTTCTATCAAACAGGAATAGTATTCTACCAAGCAAATAATGGATAATCTTTCATTATTCCATTTACTTTCTCACGTACAGCTTTTATTACTTTTCCGTCTTCCGGATTAGAAAGAACTGTATCTATCAATTCCACTATTTCTCCCATCAAAGGCTCTTTTGCTCCACGTGTAGTGATTGCCGGAGTACCGAATCGAAGACCTGATGTAAGGAATGGACTGCGGCTATCGAACGGAACCATATTCTTATTGGTGGTGATATCGGCTTCTACAAGAACTTTTTCGGCAAGCTTTCCTGTCAGTTCAGGGAATTTTGGACGCAAATCTATAAGCATAGAGTGATTGTCTGTTCCTCCTGATACTACTTTGTAGCCTTTATCCATAAAAGCTTGAGCCATAACAGCCGCATTCTTTTTTACTTGAGCCTGATAAACTTTGTATGAAGGATCGAGCGCTTCGCCAAATGATACCGCTTTAGCTGCAATCACATGCTCTAGCGGCCCGCCTTGAATGCCCGGGAATACAGCCGAGTCTAGCAATGCAGACATCATGCGTACTTCTCCTTTCGGGGTTTTCTTGCCCCAAGGATTTTCAAAGTCTTTGCCTAGCATAATTGCACCACCACGTGGTCCACGTAATGTTTTGTGAGTTGTTGTAGTCACAATGTGTGCGTGAGGAAGAGGATTGTTAAGCAATCCTGCTGCAACCAGTCCTGCCGGGTGAGCCATATCTACCATAAATATAGCACCTATTTCGTCGGCTATTTTGCGGATACGTGCATAATCCCAGTCGCGAGAATAGGCCGATGCTCCGGCGATGATAACTTTAGGTTTCTCTGCACGGGCAACTTCTTCCATTTGCTCATAGTCTACTTGCTCTGTTTCTTGTTCTACATTGTATTCCAATGCATGAAACATCAATCCTGAGAAGTTGACAGGCGAACCATGTGATAAGTGTCCTCCGTGTGAAAGGTTCAGTCCAAGAAATTTATCTCCGGCCTGCATACAAGCAAGGAATACTGCTGCATTTGCCTGAGCTCCAGAGTGTGGTTGTACGTTGGCCCACTCCGCTCCGAATATTTCTTTTAGCCTATCTATAGCTAGCTGTTCGCTAAGGTCTACAATTTCGCATCCCCCATAATATCTTTTGCCCGGATACCCTTCTGCATATTTGTTTGTTAAGCATGATCCCATAGCCTCCATTACTTGTTCACTGACAAAGTTTTCAGAGGCGATAAGTTCAATCCCTTTCAGTTGTCGTTGATACTCTTTTTCAATAATATCAAAAATGGCTGTGTCTCTTTTCATAAACTGATAAAATTATGAGGTAAATAAATCATCGAGCAAAGGTAACTATTTTAGTAATTTATATCGTAGTCTTTTCTTTAATTATTTTCTTGATGTAAAAGCTAGTTTGTATCTTAGATGCAGAAAATATATAATTTTTCGAAGGAAGACTTTTCCTTTAAGGGAATGGATAAAAATATTGTCTCTGTGTATATCGCATATAAGAAAGATTAAATTTTATCTATATATACTGGTATCGCAGTAAAGAGAAAAGTGACATCTAAAAACATACGAAAAACTGTCACTTTTGTCACCTTTTATTGAAATGTCTGTTTGTAAGTTGTTTGAAATCAAATATAATAGACGTATAAAGCGTTAGGTGTATAATAAAGCATATATTGAATGAAATTATTCGAAAATAATAAAATACTATTCAGGTATCTGTTTGTAGTCATTGCTCTTCTTATTGTGGTGGCATCTCTTATCGTGTCACATTTTTTGGTCGAAAACCTGTCGAAGGAAGAGAGGAATAAAATTGAGATTTGGGCTGAGGCTACAAAAGAAATGGCAAGCAATGCTGAAAATATGAATATGAATTTGGTTGCTCAGATACTGAAAAGTAATACGACGATACCTGTTATACTATACGATAAAAAAGAGAATTTTTACACTTCGGCAAATATCGATCTTCCCGAGCTTGATGACCAGATCTTTCTGAAGCAAAGAGCAGAATCTTTTAAAAAAAGGCATGAGCCTATCATTATTGAAGCTGAGGGGTTCGATCAGTACATATATTATGATGATTCGTATACATTAAAACAATTGCAGCTATATCCTTATGTTCAATTGGGTGTGCTGTTTATATTTATGATTACAGCTTTCTTCGCTCTGTTTACTACTATGAGAATGGAGCAGGATCGTCTGTGGGTAGGGTTGTCTAAAGAGACTGCTCATCAGTTAGGGACGCCTATATCGTCTTTGTTGGCATGGCTGGAATATCTGAAACTCAAAGAAACGGATCAGTCTATTGTAAGAGATATGGAGAAAGATGTAGACCGACTGCAAATGATTACGGATCGGTTTTCTAAAATAGGTTCGGTTCCTGCCTTAGAATCTCAAAATATGGTAGATATAATTCATCGGTCGATTGCTTATCTCGAAAAGCGGATATCAAAGAAAGTTGTTTTTGTTGTAGAACTGTCAGATAAGCCTCTCTATGCACAGGTGAACGAGCCATTGCTAAGCTGGGTAATAGAAAATCTTACCAAAAATGCCGTTGATGCTATGAGCGGACAAGGGCAAATAATATATCGGCTTTCTGAAAAAGGGAAGTTTGTATCCCTCGATATACAAGATACAGGGAAGGGAATTCCCAAATCTAAGTTCAGAACTATTTTCAATCCCGGTTATACAACAAAATCTAGAGGCTGGGGGCTCGGACTCTCATTGGCGAAGCGTATCATTGAGTCTTATCACAAGGGGCGGATTTATGTCAAAACATCAGAAATCGGTGTGGGGACAACATTCTGTATTGAGTTAAAAAAGGCTGAATAGTGTCATCCGGACAACTTTTTAACTGTTAAATCGGATAATTTTCTTATTTTTGTCGCAATTCAATTTATTTTTAATAATTCTATAAAGACTGATGACTAAATTCTCAAAAGCCTTTTGGGTCGCCAACACAGTTGAGCTGTTGGAGCGGCTAGCGTATTATGCAATTTTTATTTCATTAACCTTATATCTATCCAATGTATGGGGCTTCAATGATGTTGAGGCCGGTATTATCGCCGGTTCGTTTTCTGCATTGTTGTATTTCTTACCCACATTTGTTGGTGCATATTCCGATAGAATCGGTTTCCGTAAAGCTATAATGGTTGCCTTTGCTCTTCTTACCGTCGGGTATTTCGGGCTGGGCTTAGTGCCTACTCTTTTGGAGAGTGCGGGGCTTGTTCAATATGGTGCTGCCAATGCAGTAGGATTAGAGTCCGGCGCTAAAGATAGCGGACTGGTAATAGAAACTTTCCGTTCCTTTTTTACCTCTTTAGGAGTCGGTAATTTTGATAGATACACTACGTTTACAGGTCTCAGAGAAAGTATCCAACAATGGACAATTGTCCCTATACTGTTGCTGATTGTTGTGGGTGGAGCTTTTATAAAATCAGTGATTTCGGGTACTGTGGCTAAAGAAACGACTACCGAAACACGAGCAAGAGGTTTTGCTATTTTCTATATGATGGTGAATATCGGAGCTTTTACGGGTAAGACTGTAGTCGATCCGCTTCGCAAAAGTATTGGGGATCAGGGATTGGTTTACCTGAACTATTTCTCGGGAACGATGACTTTAATTGCTCTTGTTATCGTTTTCTTTATGTATAAGTCGACACAAACGGCAGGACAAGGTAAGAGCCTTTCGGAGATATGGCAAGCCTTGATAAAGGTATGTAAGAACGGACGCCTTGTTGCTTTGATACTTATCACCAGCGGTTTCTGGATTGTACAGCAGCAGATGTATGCCTCTATGCCTAAATATGTAATCCGTATGGTAGGAGCCGATGCTTCTCCGGGATGGATTGCTAACGTAAATCCCTTCTTTGTCTTCCTGTTGGTAAACCTGATTACCACGATAATGAAAAAGCGCTCGCCGTTATCGTCTATCATGGTAGGTATGTTTATTATACCTTTTTCAGCACTGATCATGTCCTTTGGAAATATAATGGGTGGTGAACCTATTTCTGTATTTGGACTGACTACCATACATCCTGTAACGCTTACCCTTATCGTGGGTATCGCCTTTCAGGCCATAGCTGAATGTTTTATCTCTCCTCGTTTTCTCGAGTATTTTTCATTGCAATCGCCTAAAGGAGAAGAGGGGCTTTATCTTGGATTCAGCCATTTACATTCATTCGTTTCCTCGTTGGTCAGCTTTATTGTTGCCGGTTTCTTATTAGAAAGATTCTGTCCCGATCCACTGTCGGAGCGCTTTGCCAATTCTACCAACTTTGCCGCTGATTATGCGGCAGCTACAGCCAACGCTCATTACCTTTGGTATGTGTTTTTTGCCATAGGGCTTGTTTCTGCCATTGCTTTGGTTATATACGGCATAGTCGTGCGAAGAATAGATGCAAAGAAAGTGATAGAATAATTTATAGATAGTGAAAATATCAGAATCCTCAGAAGCATTTTTCTGGGGATTTTTTTTGTTAAAATTTCTATTAAATGCCATTTTCTTAAAATCTTGTCGACTAACATATAAAAGGCTGATAAATGGATAGAACCAAATTAGAAGAATCTTTTATAGAGATGATTCGCTGTAATGAGCGTGTTATTTATAAAGTATGCTCATTCTATGTGTCGGACGAATTCCCTATGGCAGATTTGTATCAGGAAGTTGTAAGCAATCTTTGGACTGCATATCCGAAGTTCGGGAACAAATGTTCGGTATCGACTTGGATTTATCGCATAGCTCTCAATACTTGTATTACAGGTATGCGAAAGGAGATGCGAAGGCCAAAGGGGACTTCTATATCGATTGTTCAGGATTTATTTCTCGAACCGGAGAGTATGGATGAACAGATTAAAGAGCTATATCACTTTATCCATCAGCTGAAAACAATGGAACGGGCTATTGTCCTGCTTTATCTCGAAGAGAAATCGTATCAGGAGATAGCCGAAATAACCGGATTGACTGTAACGAATGTGGCCACAAAGTTGAAGCGGTCGAAAGAAAAATTGAAACAAATGTCGAATACAAAAGTGTTATAGATATGGAACTTGATGAATTAAAAAACTCATGGCTTTCGTTGGACGAGCGTCTGAAGAAGCAAGAAGTATTGAAAGAAAATATATTAAAAGAGATGCTGCATACCAAATCAGACAAAGCTCTCAGTCGATTGATTGGACTTGAAGTATTTGGTGCAATCGTTTTAATCTTGGTGCTTCCCGTTATTATTTATGGGATGAATTTACATGTAGGTTTAATGGCTTATAAGACTTTCATGTATATTATGTTGGTAGTTTCTATCCTGCTGTTCTTTTGGCAGGCTTATAAAGTCTATAGGTTGATGCAGATTGATTTTTCTAAACCTGTCAGATTAAATATAGAGCATACCAACAAATATAATATTTGTATTAAAAGAGAAAAGATAGGCATGATCTTTTTTGTTCCTATACTTGCTTTGGTTTGTTCTTATTTATATGCGCAGCTAAATGTGAATATGACTTTGTGGGCTTTTATGAGCTGTACATTCGTTGCTTTGATATTATTTACAGTATGGTCTTACAAGAAATATGACAAGAATATTAAATCGATACTTCAGAGTCTCGATAATCTGAAGGAATTGGAAGAAGAGAAAGAATAAATAAAACGAAGGGTAAAATCTGAACAAGGCTCATTAGATTATGATATCTAATGAGCCTTTTATTTAGTAAATTATCATATTTTATATAAAAAAGTGTGATTGTTCGATATTACATGTATTTTTACAGGATTATAAAGGTATCATCAACTTAACAAGAATCTTATGGAAGGCTTTCTGATATTACTAATTATCATTATTTTTATCGTTATAGTTGTATTTCCAATTATCATATATGTAAAAGTAAGTTCTATTCGGAACGATATTGAGTACCTGAACAATAGTTTCAATGACCTTAACTTCAGACTAACAAGTTTTTTCAAAGACGCTGGTTCTCTGGAAGCTGTAAAAGAAAGGTTTGAATCAATTGATGAACTATCGGCTATAGAGAACGTAAAACAAACAAATGCAGAAATCAAGGAGCCGGAGGTGGTAGAAGAAGCTCCTCTTTCGGATGTTCATATAACTGCGTTTAAGGAAAGGGTGCTTGATGACGAGCCTGTTGAGGAGATTATATCAGTAGTTGATGAACTGAAAGAAGAAACTATTCCTTCGTTTACAGCCTCTATTAGTCATGAAAAAGAAGATGCTAGAGAGAGGATACTTCAAGCATCCGAGTCTGTTTCTACAAATGAGACTATAGAAACTGAACGAAACTTTATAGAAAGATTACTAGGTGAAAACTGGCTGAGCAAAATAGGAATTGTAACTTTGGTATTGGGTATTGCCTTCTTTGTAAAGTATGCTATAGATCGTGATTGGATCAACGAAATCGGACGTGTAGGTATAGGGTTACTTACCGGAGGTATAATCATAGGTATAGCTCATAAGCTCAAAAAACAATACCATGTTTTTTCTTCGATACTGGTAGGCGGTGGTATTTCAGTCTTTTATATTACAATTACACTGGCATTCAGAGAATATGAATTGTTTAGCCAACCCATTGCTTTTGTATTGCTTATAGCCATAACAGTTTTCTCTGTTATTCTCTCACTCTTATATGACCGTAAAGAATTAGCCATATTTTCTTTGCTTGGTGGATTTGCATCACCACTGATGATAAGTACAGGAGCAGGAAATTATATTGTATTGTTCTCTTATATATTTATTCTGAATACAGGTATGCTTGTCATTTCTTTTGCTAAGAACTGGCGTATTATAGGTATTATGTGTTATATGCTTACTTTGGGATTTTTTTGGAGTTGGTTGTTAACCGCTTATCGAAATCAAAGTTTAGTACTTGTTACTCTGTTTACTGTATTGTTTTTCGTGCAGTTTTATCTATTGGCTATAATAGATCACCTGAGGACAGAAAAAAAGGTTACGACCTATCAGAGTTTTCTTATATTATCCAATAACCTGTTTGTATTCCTTGCCTGTTTATATGTGTGGAATCAATGTCAATACGATGTAAGGGGGCTGATAACAATAGCTTTGGCGGTGTTAAATGCAATTGTTATGTTTACCTTATTCCGACGTAGCAAAGTGGATCGGAACCTCATATATCTGATTATAGCTGTAGTGATGTCTTTTGTCAGTCTCGCTATTCCGATACAGCTCAATGGACATGTTATTACCATGTTTTGGGCTGCTGAGGCTGTTGTCTTGTTATTGCTGTGGCGTAGATCACGCATTAATGTGTTTTGGTTCGGCTTTGGCTTTATCTGTTTGCTGACTGTAATATCTTATGTAATGGATGTTCACGAAACTTATTCTTACGATTCCGAATTACCAATATTGGTGAATAGGATATTTATCACAGGAATAGTGGTAATAGTTGCTTCTGTCATTTGTTTGTTTATCTTGAGAAAAGAAGATCCTAATATGGAAATCGAAATACGAGGATTTGATTTATTATCCGTCGGTGCTGTAGTCAAGGTATTTAAATATGTTCTTATTACCTTGGCTTATGTAATGCCATTCCTAGAGCTAAATTATCAATTACAACGTTTTACAGATGTTGAGTTTTACTCGAGCTTTAGGTATTTGTGCATGGCTACATATACCGCATTGTATGTCGCATTATTGGCTTTTATATACAGGAAAAAAGCTTCGGCAGCTTTTACTTATGTTTTATTGCTTGCTTCTATGATTTGTTATGGCGCTTTCTATTCATATATGGCTATAGACCTGCGCTTCGATATATTTTCTTCCGGAATGTATAGTACAGCTCACTTTCTGATACATTATCTATCGCTGCCGGCAGTTATATATATAGCTTACCTGCTTGTGAGAAACATAAAATCATTGCCTCAAGAATGGTTCTCTTCTATATGCTGGGTGTTGGTTGTCTTGTGTGTAGTGATATTAAGTATAGAAACCGATCATACCATCATCGCATTGCTTGGGAATGCAGAAAATTATGACTTCATCTTGTACGACGTCCATACCTTTGGCTATCCTATCTTATGGGGTGTTTTAGCGATGATTTTGATGATATGGGGCTTGAATATCAAAGAGGTATTATTGCGTAAAATATCACTGATATTCTTTGGTATTATTATACTCAAGTTTTACGCTTACGATGTGTGGCATATGTCACAGGCCAGCCGGATCGTATCGTTTATTATTTTAGGGGTTATTCTGCTGTCGGTATCTTTCTTGCAACAGAAGATAAAGACATTGGTAAAAGCTGATGGAGTAGAAAAAATTGAAGAAAATAAGGAATAAAAACCAAGCCTGATGAAAAAAATAATATTTACATATCTGCTTTCTCTTTTTGTCTTTCAAGTCTATGGACAGTCACTTTGGCGTGCTGATGTAAAACCAGTAGAAGAAAAAGGGTATTATAATATAGAACTCGATCAGCATATAATAGCGAAGTCTGTTGCGTCTGACTTATCCGATTTGAGGATATACAATAGTAAAAATAAAGAGATCTCTTATTTTCTGCGAGCGGTGAGTCCGGTGCAGGAAGTAAGTCGATTTGAAAGCTATTCATTAAAGCAGAATATTGAAAAGGATAGTCTTAATATTGTTATTGTAGATAATACAAAGTTAGATGATATAAGTCGTTTTTATATTTTTATACGTAGTGCCGACGTCAATAAATATGCTTCGGTGAGAGGGAGTAATGATTTGTCGCAATGGTATATTGTAAAGCAGAAGACTCATATCTACAATCTGGAGCATAAGGCGGATAATAACGAAGATGCCTTACTGCTCGATATTCCCCAAGGAAACTATAAGTATTATGAGATAACGATTGAAAATGATCAAAACAGTCCGTTAAAAATATTAAGGGTAGGAAATTATGCAAGCTCAAATATTTATGCACAGTTCTCCGAAATCAATCTGGGTCGTTTCGTAGCTAAGGATAGTATAAACAAGAAAACATATATCAGTTTTCCCGATTTGCAGGACACATATAAGATCAATCGACTGGAGATATCGGTACAAAGCGATGCTCATTATTTGCGACATGTTCTTTTGTCTGATACAATTAACAAAAAGTCTTTAAAGTTCGATTTGTCTTCCAAAACGGATAACTCTTTCATCGTCGATTATTTTCCTCTTGGCAAGCACACTTTTATAGCTATTGAGAATAATAATAATCTTCCGTTAGATATTGTTTCAATCAAAGTGTATGGATTGAATCGTTATTTGTGCGCTTATCTAGAGAAGGGTGAAAAATATTATTTGGAGGTTGGTATGAGATATAAATCATCACCTGATTATGATATAGATCACTTTAAGAATGATATTCCTGTAGATTTGCCTATTGTTAAAACGGAGAATCTTTCACAGATTAATATGCCGGTTGCAGTTCCTGAAAGGCAGCCGTCACTGATCGAAAAGCCTCTTTTCTTATGGGCGGTTATTATTCTAATTGGCTTATTCCTGACATTTGTTTGTTACAAGACTATCAAAGAGATGAAGAAAAAATAGGGCAGAAGCCAATCCGGTTATGTCTTCTATTCTAATTTATCTTATATAAGTGATCTGTGATATGGATATGCTCTTTAATATGGAAAGTGACAATAAAAAGCAAGTAAAAAAGTGTCACTTTTGTCACCTTTTTCTAAACCTATCAAGATAGCGGGTGTAGCTAATACCAAAAAGCGAAAAAATAGAATTATCTTTGCACGCATTTTATACTCAAATAAAGATCAATGGCCAGAAAGAAAAAAGAACTTCCGTTAATAGAAAATGTAGAGATCGTAGATGTAGCCGCAGAAGGCAAAGCTATAGCTAAGGTAGATGATTTGGTTGTGTTTATACCATACGTTGTGCCGGGCGACGTGATCGATTTGCAAATAACCCGCAAGAAAAATAAATATGCGGAAGGGAAGCCTGTTCGTTTTATCTCATACTCACCAAACCGTACAGAAGCATTCTGTGAACACTTCGGTATCTGTGGCGGCTGTAAATGGCAAGTCCTGCCCTATGCGGAGCAATTAAAGTATAAGCAAAAGCAGGTTGAGGATAATTTGACACGTATAGGCAAAATAGAGTTACCCGATATTCATCATATATTAGGTTCCGAAAAAACACAGTTTTACAGAAACAAATTAGAGTTCACTTTTTCGAATAAGAAATGGCTTACCTTGGAACAAATCAATTCCGGCGAAAGCTTTGATAATATGAATGCGTTGGGCTTTCACATTCCTGGTATGTTTGATAAAGTATTGGATATAGACAAATGTTGGCTACAAGATGATATATCGAATCAGATTCGAAATTTTATACGCCAATACTGTTACGGTAAAAACTATACCTTCTTTGATTTAAGAAATAGAGGTGGATTGATGCGCAACCTTATTGTACGGACATCCACAACGGGTGAACTGATGGTGATTGTTGTATTCTATGATGATGAAAAAGAACAACAAGAAGACTTATTGACGGCTGTTGCCACAGAGTTCCCTCAAATAACGTCATTACTCTATATTGTCAATCAGAAAGCGAATGATACTATAACAGATCAAGACGTTCTGGTATGGAAAGGAAATGATTGTATTTATGAAGAGATGGAAGGCTTAAAGTTTAAGATAGGCCCTAAGTCTTTTTATCAGACAAATAGCGAGCAAGCTTATAATTTGTATAAAATAGCACGTGATTTTGCAAACCTATCGGGCGATGAACTTGTATATGACCTTTATACAGGTACAGGTACTATTGCCAACTTTGTAGCCTCTAAGGCAAAGAAAGTGGTAGGAATAGAATATGTAGAGGATGCTATCTTGGACGCGAGAGTTAATTCCCAAATAAATAAGATAGATAACACGCTGTTTTATGCGGGAGATATGAAGGATATTCTTACACAGGACTTCATCAATGAGCATGGACGCCCTGATGTGATTATCACAGACCCTCCACGTGCAGGTATGCATGATGATGTGATAAAGACAATTCTTTTTGCGGAGCCCGATCGTATTGTATATGTTAGTTGTAATCCGGCTACTCAGGCGCGTGACCTGTCTTTATTGGACGAAAAATATAAAGTGGAAAGAGTACAGCCTGTAGATATGTTCCCTCATACACATCATGTAGAGAATGTAGTATTGCTGGTGAAGAAATAAGAATTAGTTAAAAGCAGAGAAAGAGGCATACTCGTTGGAATATATCTCTTTCTCAGCTTTTAAGAATTATCTCTTTTTATACTCTATTCTTTTTTCTTAAATAAGGATATTATCCAAAGCAGTACGATTGCTCCTATAGTAGACATTACCAGGTTACCTAGAATACCGTTTACATCTAACCCGAGCAGCGTAAATATCCATCCACCGAGTAATCCTCCGACAATACCGACTATAAGGTTTAGTATAAGTCCGAAGCCACTGCCTTTCATAATCTTGCCGGCTATAAATCCGGCAGCTATACCTATTATTATCGACCAAATGAATCCCATACTCTTTTATTTTTATGTTAATAAAATTGAACTCTATCTTTTATAACACGCTTAATAAAGATATGGTTTGCTTCTTGCATTATTTCTTAATATAACTTTGCAGATTTTTTACGTATTTGTCAAATGCATCTATGCCTGTTTGAGTTATTTTGCAAACGGTGCGGGGTTTCTTCCCATCAATGAATTTGCGGACGTTGATATATCCGGCTTCGCTTAATTTTTCTATTTGTACGCTCAAGTTACCCGCAGTTGAACCTGTCTTCTCTCGGATAAAGACAAAGTCAGCTTCTTCTACAGATAGCAGCAATGATATTACTGCCAGCCGCAGTTGCGAGTGTAAGAGTGGATCAAGATCTTTAAACATTTTTAACGGCTTTACGGTTTGCTATATGTCCCGGTACGCAAAGTCCAAGGATAGCACATATACCCAAGATAATAAATTGAATATCACCACTGGCAAAAATATAACTTAATGTGCAAATTAAGGCTCCTCCCCAAAAAATACATGCTCCATAAAGGTATGGTCTGAATCGGCAAGCGATCGAGGTTGTAAATTGTGCTGCACCCATCATTGTTAAAATTATAGGGGTTATAAGGATTCCCAGAAAGCCTGAATGTAAAGCGTACGCTGTTCCATAAATAGTTATAAGAAAGATACCAACAGATATGGCAAATGCATTCCAGATGTGTCTTACTATTTTATCTATATGTGTTTTCACTGTCGCACTTCTCGAATATCTCCTCTTTATTATTCTTGATATTATTATCATTGGTATCATTGTTAGCCAAATCCAGAATGATTGATTCGGATTTTCTAATGTATGGATGAGGATGAAATTGGCAAAAGCGGTTCCTGCCACCACATATCCACTGAATATACTCGTTCTAATGCCTCCTTCCTGAAAATTGTTTCTCGCTTGCGAGATCATTTCATTGATAAGCTTCAAGCTATCTTGTTCGGTGAAATTATTTTCCATTATGCCGGTATTATTTTATTTATTGCACTTCGCTGAAATTTGTATCATAAAAGCTTCGCCCCAATGCGGTTTTTCTATTGTTTTTTGTTCTTTCTGATATAATGACTTTGCCTTATTTATCTCTTCACAAAAATCACGTTTCGAGCGAATAAAGTCAGGTAAAAAACTTTCATAAAAAGCTAATAAAAAGATTGGTCTCGGATTCTCCGGATTCAGCTTTATAGCCTTCTCATAGTTACTGATTACATCATTAAAATATTTTTGCCCATTTACTGCCGGATTAGTCATCGATAATCCATTGTAATAATACCCATACAAAGTACTGACTTCTGACTTGTCAGCATTGGTAAATGAATTTAGCTTGTCAAGACTTGCTTTTACAGTTTCGAGAATGGCTTCATTGTTTTCTGCCTTCGGGCTGTAATATACCATTTGTATTCCTGTGTATGCTACATAGTAAAGAGGGAGCCATTCCTTGTCATATTTCAAAGATATCCGTTCGAATTGATTCCGGATTGTTTGTAACTCGTTTACTGATTTGGCAGAATCTAATTTTAATACTGTTTTCTCCATTACTTTCAAATAGGTTGAATCAGTATTTGTTATTGCTGATAAAGCCATTGGTACAATTAGTATTGCTATACAAAGATAAAATTTAAACGTTTTCATAAGAATATAATTAAGGGTTAATGTTTCATTTTAGAAAGTTGCCGGATCATATGCTACTTTTCCACTTATTGTCCAGAAGAATCCGATGAAGAAGAAATTATTTTGATACGACTTTATAGGTTTTGCTTCATATCTGCCTGACGTATTCGGGTTCGGATTATAATCATACCCATATACGTTGGTTCTGCCAAGAATATTTGAAGCACTTGCATATATGATTAGCCTTTTGTGTGCCAATACAGTCCAGCTAACATCCAAAGAGTTATAAGCGGGAGTTGTTTCGTTCATCACTCCGGGCAAATTGGGATTGTGATATGCACGTCCACTGGCAAATCTGTTTGTTACTCCGATTATGCTTTTTAACTTTTCGTTCGAATACCTTAGAATGACCGATGCGTTATGTTTTGTCGTAAATGGAGGCATAATTTTTTCATTGTATTCGGCATACTTTCGCTTCGAATCATTGTATGAATACGATAGCATATATTCTAAGGATTGCTTGTTTCCTGTTCTGAACCCATCTTTATACATTAGGTCTACACCTTGGCTATATCCATGTCCATCAGAGTGATAAAAGTCGTCATATATGGTAGTCAGTTTGTTGTATTTCTTGTGATAAACTTCGACCCTGAATACTCTATAATTTGTAATTGTATTCTGTGCACTCAGTATATATTGTGTTGTATTCTCTTGTGACAGGTGATTGTTGTAAATCAAATTTTCGTTGGGAGAAGTCTGCTGATATTTTCCTGCGACAGCCGACAATACAATGTCTTTTTTTATATTGTAGTTTAAGGCAATGCGGGGAAGTAGTGCAAATGACTTGTCTAACGAAGCATACTCGATACGTGATGATGCGTTTAAGAGCAGCTTGTCTGATAGGCTAAAATCATTACTGACGAATAATCCTTCGATGTTATGATTTACTTTTCTTTCTACGCTCTTCTCGTCCAGATAAGTCATTTCATATTTTCTGATCAGAGCTTCTGTTCCTACTCCTAGCTTATACAAGCCAGAGAATCGTTTCTCTGCCTTTGTCTTTAGATGGAGCTCACTTTCATCCGACTTAAACAAGTCATTTGGTACTCTGGCATTATTTATATTCTTCTTATTCCAAGAATAAGCTACTCCGGCGAAGTAATTGATCCCATTGGTAAATCGCTTTTTGAATGTGCTGTTTAGGTATAGGTTATCTTCATCAAAATCTAGTTTGCGGTCAATATTGCTGAATGCGGGAGTCTCCTTTTTCTTAAAAAGAGTTTTGTCGTAAGTGAAATATGTTTTAAGATATGTTTTGTCTCCTAGCTTAAACCGAAGCTGATTGGCTGCCGATATTCCTTGATAATACTTATCCCAATCCGGCTTTTCGTCAGGGAATATCAGTTTTGTATATGGTTCAAGGTTTGTATAATTTACATCAAAAGAAGCTGATCCTTTATCCCACGATTTTGTTCCTCCCGTTCCCAATCCTACGCTAGTTAGACTGGCTCCTATCTTCGTAATAGTACTTTCGTCTTTAGTCGATAAGGGCAGTACGCTCGACAAACTTTGAGTATACTCCGGAGAGAAGCCTCCCGTTGAAAAATTTATCGCATCAAATATAAATGTAGAGTGCCTTCCCCTCACCGCTGTGTTTGCCGGCATGGATGTATATGGCGACATTACGTGCATCTCGTCTATATAGGTCTGAGTCTCATAACTACTTCCGCCTCTTACTTGCAGTTTGCCGTCTGTACCCGATATTTGAGCGCCGGGTAGGTTTGTTATCGATTTGTATAAATCTCCTTCCGAGCCTGCAGCTGTAACTAAATCGATAGCATTCTTTTTTTCCAGATTCGATCCTCCTTTTAGCTGGAAACTACCTGCCGTAACGACTACTTCATTTAGGTTTGTTAGGTCGGGCTTCAGGTTAATAGCTAAGTTGTTCAATTTCGAAACATCGGAAGTGATAGAGAACGGTTTATATCCTACAAATGAAGCTATCAGCGTAACAGACCCTTTCTCTTCAGTTTCCAAAGTAAAGTGTCCGTTCTCATCGGTGCTCGTTCCATCTACTGTGTTTTCTATATAAACATTTGCGAAAGCTATACCTTTGTTATTCTCGTCTCTTACATATCCTTGTATTTGAGACTGACTAAATGCCCTGACTGATAGCGTTAATAGAATTATTATTAGAGTTAACCGGAGTATCATATTTTTTTCCTTAAAGTGGTTTATCATATTTTATTCCGTAAATGTAAAGTAGTTTATATTATAAACCAAATTATTTTATAAATAATTGAAATAAATATTGTTCGTCTTGTCTAGTTTGTTGATTATATCTACATTTATAAGTGGATAATAAATCTAAAGATTATGGATGAACTGGTTACTTTAAAAAGCGCTGACTTTGAAGCTAATTTGGCTATAGCAAAATCATTTCTGATTGACAATGGCATAGACTGTGTTGTAAATGGAGAATATCTTACTGTTTACACTGCAGGGTTAGGTACAGCCAGATTACAGGTCAGATCGGAGGATTACAGGCGTGCCGCAGAGTTACTTATAGAAGGAGGCTTTGCTAAGCGAGAAGATTTTGACTTCGAGAAATATCAATAGAAGATGAAGAAGAGTTGAAGATTTATTCAACTCTTTTTCTTATCATACCTTTGTATTCCGGGTCGTAATTCTGTATCCACCATTTATACATTATGGTTGCCGTAATACAATATATTCCTGCCTGTATCCAAAGAGCTATATATTCGAACCATACATCATTCAGAGTAGCTCCCATTGTGTTTATTTTAATGAACCCGTGAATACCCGGTGTAGACGGAACAATGTATGCTATCGCCTTTATGGCTGTAGGTATCTCAGTCCAAGGCCAAGATATACCAGATATAAATATGAATATGACACTGGTGAATACAAACAGCATCATTCCGAATTCACGCTGCGAGCAGAAGTAGGAGAGTGTCATTGTAAAGAATGTAGCCGACAAAAGGAACGGCATAAGAAATGCTGCAATTGTCAGTGGGTCTCCTATCTGCGGAAACTTAAAGATATATGGTATTACTCGCAGCACCCATACCGAGATCAGCATGTATAAAGAGGCATAGCAAAAGGCTTTACCGATTGTTAGCTTTATGGCTCCTACATTTTTGCCTTGGGCTGTGTGTGATGCTATTGTAAATCGTTTCTTGTCGTTGTGTGTACCAACAATAGTAGCTATACCCAAAAACATTGTTTGCTGTATAATGAGTATAAGTATCGCAGGAACAAGGAAGCTTGCAAATCCATTCTGTGGATTATACATCGGAACCCATTCATTTTCTACTGTTTGCCGGGTCGTAGCATCTTCTTCCTGACTGCCGCTTCCGGTTTCAACTACGCGTATATCAGCACCCATATCCAGCGATACTTCGGTAGCGCTGAGTATCATTGCTTTGTAAAACAACAAACTGCTCATATCGGCATACACGCTGACTTTCGTTTGTTGCTGAGTATGTATGTCTTTGCTGAAATCTCTGGGTATATACATTATCCCGTAAGCCTCTTTTCTTCGGAGAGCTTCACGGGCTTCCTCCATGTCCGAAGCGTACCCTATTACCTTTACATCGGCTGTGGCATCTACCTTTCTTTTAAATTCCCTTGAGAGCGAAGAGTTTGAATCATCTACAAATATAACTTTTACCTCATGTACAGTTTCGTTATTGTATATAAAGCTATACAGTACAGGATAGGCCAACGGTACTATAAAGAACAGCAATATAACCGCCGGGTCTTTGAATATGACCTTTAGCTCGTTGATCCAAACATAATATATGTCAAGTAGTAATCTTTTCATAGCTCATATACGTTATCCTTCAGTAATTTTCTTACAGTACCGAAGAAGAATATTGATAGCAACACAAAGCCAAGCAGTGCCGCATAATGATACATGGAGTAGCCCACCGCTATACCATTCAATGCCTGATCTACATAGATAAGGAAAAAATGCCTTAGCGGGAATAAGTTGCTCAATGCACTCAGGCTTCCATCCATCGCCAATGTAGAGAATGAAAATCCTGTAATGGAAAATGATACCATCCCTATAAGGCTGGCTATGCTTAGGGCAAACCGGTAATTGCGGAATATTCCCAGAAGTATGATGCCTGCTCCCTGTGCTGCCAGAATGAGGCATGCATAATTAAAGAACATAGGCCAAAAACCATTATGCAATGGAAATCGATTGATGTAATAAAGGACTGCCATAAATAATAACGCTATCCCCATATATATGATCGTGTACGGAAGTAGTTTCCCTATCATTACTTTGATGATGGAGTTGTCTCCCATAGACATAAGTTTTGGCCCGTTACCTGCTTTTATTTCTGAACCAAAAGCCGATACGGTAAACATCAGGATAATCAATTGTAATATACCCGGCAAGAGAACATTGTTCAGATATACCGAATAGTTGAGCCAAGGATTCCCTGTGGGATGCGCATCTATCGTAATCGGTTGCAAGATCGGCATAATCTGGTTTTCTGTATAACCCTTTGCCATTGCAGTCTTTAACCCTACTGAGGCCGAAGCCAGCGTAGATATTGTTTTCAAGTCCTGAAATAGCAGAGAGCCCGATATCAAAAAAGCATTGTTGGTATAATAAACCAATTTGGGGCGATTGCCTGAAATTGCATCTTTCGTAAAATCTTTCGGGATGGTTAGTACAGCATATACTTCCATTCGCTCCATCTGATGCCTTGCTTCTTTAAACGAAAGGCTTTTATACTGTATATTCGTTTTTTCAAAAGCATCCAACTGGCGTATCAAAGAGCGTGTTGTAGTCGTATTGTCTAGGTCTACCACCGCAATAGGTATACGTGAGGGTAGCCCTGCGCTCATCATCCACATCAAAATAATCATGGATAATAGCGGAGCAACGAATATCCCCCATATACATATTTTGGATGAGGATATACGTATCCACTCCCTTTTGAATATGGCTAGTATACCGGTTTTATAGCTCATTTGTTATTCTTTAATGATAAGTGACATTCCCGGCAATACATCGATGGCTTTGTCGTTGAATCGAGCTTTTACCTCAAAAGTCTTTCTGTCGTACTGTCCTGTTGTTTTGGTGGCTTTCCATGCTGCGTACGATCCTAAATCTTTGACATAGTATACGGTCATCTCTACTTCCTGATCCAGTGCCGGAACGTATGCCTTGAATGTCTTACCTATATCTTTATAGTTCTTTAGATGGTCTTCTCTGATATTGAATGAACCCCACTTATCGTCTAGTTTAGCAACATTCATTATCGGAGCACCTGTACCTACCAACTCTCCTTCGTTCGGAAATTTTTCGGTAACCTTTCCGTCAATAGGTGAGATCAGATAGCTTTCAGAGATGTAAGATGATACTTCTGCTACAGCACCTTTTGCTCTTTCCAATAAGGCAAAGGCGGCTTCTTTGTCTTCTTTTTCTGCACCGTTTACAGCCATGTCGTATTGAGACTTCGCGGCCTTTTCTGTTGCAACTGATGCGTTGTATTGTGCTTCGGCTTCATCTCTCTTTTGTGCGGTTACAACACCTTTGTCAAACAAGTTTTGAACACGCTTGTACGACTTCTGCGCTATGTCTGTTCCTACTTTAGCCTTTTGCCACATTTCGTATGCTCCTTGGATTTGCTCTACGCGTGCCCCTTTTATTGCTTTCTGGTTTTGTGCCGCAGCTCCTTGCTGTGCCGCATTTGCCTGTGCCAGCTTAGCATCGATGTCAGGAATGCTTAGTATAGCAAGAGTGTCACCTTTTTTTACATAGCTTCCTTCGTCTACCATATATTTTGCGATACGTCCGGGCACTTTGCTGGATATACGTACTTCGGTTACATCTGCCTCACCTTGTATGATGTTGTCTTCTTGGTTGAGGAAGAAGAAACCGTATAAGCCAACTAGAATAATAACGGCGGCAAAAATCAGAATAGGTATGAGTTTAGAACCTGTTTTTTTGTTTTCTGTATCCATATCTTTATTTGTTACTTTTTTTCAAATGTATATCGATTTGTTAATCAGTGATTTTAGGTCTAAAAGGTGACAAAAGTGACACTTTTTTTATTGTTTTCCCAATTGTATACTTTTATCATCTTAGTTCTTTATATATAGATAAATATAAGATGTTTTTAAAACTTACGACCCAATGCTTTGTTCAGGTATATTCGGCATAAGATAATGTCGATCTGTGCATCTATCAGATCCGAGTGAGCCGATAGCCAAGCTGTGTGTGCTGCTATAACATCCGACGAAGGGATTACTCCTTCTTCGAATCCTACGTTTGCGTATCTTAGATTTTCATCCGCCTTTTCTGTGTTTTTTTGCGCAGTCTTTAGCTTTTTGTTTGCTTCCGACAGTTTGTATGCTGATTGGTTTATTTGCAATTTAATTTTTTCCTTTGCATCCTCCATTTCAAATTGTTTGATACGTGTTTCGGCTTTTGCTACATTAAGCTTTGCCGAATTAGAAGCAAAATTTAAAGGGACTTTTAGTAGTACTCCTACATTCCACATTCCGGCGAACTTGTTTTCCAGACCGTCAAATAAGTTCGGATTTGTCCATAAATAGTTTGCTGTAAGTGCAACATTCGGCATAAACTCGGCTACAGCAATCTTTTCTTTCTTCCCATATATTTTTGTGGCTAGCTCGAGACTTCTTATCTCTGTCCTGCTCAATATGGCTTCGTCTATGTTGGGCATAGCGTCCACGTCTTCGTCGGTTGCAATGTTTGTTATATTTTCATCTTTCAATGTAAGCTGATCGTTGATCTCCAGTCCGCATATTTGTGCCAATAGCATTTTTGAAAGACTCAGCCCGTTTTCCGCTTTTGTAAGAGTCATCTCTGCCTCATTTAGTTTTACGTTCACTGATAGCCTGTCGGCTTTTGTGGCTACGCCCTCTTGCTCCATTGCAGATATATCAGAGTCCATCTTTTGCATGAGTTTGACATACGCCTCTGCCAACTTCTTCTTATTGGCTACTGATACAACCTGCCAATATGCATTGTCTACCTCCACGATAACCTCTGTCATCTGAGTCTCTTTCATCGTTTTGGCTAGGTCTTGGGCATAAGATCTCAGATCATTGTAAGCAACGATCTTTCCTCCCATAAACAACGGTTGTGTGAGCGTAAATCCTCCCACCCATACGTTTTTAATGTCTACCTTTCCTAGATCATGAATGCTATTACGGATTTTGTCGTCTATCGGAATATTATTGCCTATTCCGGGAATCTCTATCGGGAGAGGTATGGATGTAGGTATGGCAGAAGATGGAATGAGGTACAAATTCTTCTGATTGCGCAAATATGCTCCCGTAAACGATATCTCGGGGAAGAATTTGGTAAGTGCATCCTTTTTCTCATAATATGCTATTCTCTCTTGCTCAGAAGCTATCTTGAGCGATTTGTTGTTCTCTATTGCAAGTTGTCGGCATTGCTCCAGCGATAGAAACTGTTGTGCCCAAACTGTGGATGCTATACTAAAAAAGAAAAATAAGGCTAATCCTAAACTCTTAGTATTCATATAGTGGTTTTATGTGTTGATTGCTTATGCAACTAAGCTGCAAAATTAGATAGTCTTTTCATATATACAAAATGTACAGAGAACTTTCACTTTTATTTTAACATTTTAAACGAAAAAGGGTTCACTATTAGTGAACCCTTTTATCAGAATATCAAAAAGATATTTATTTGTTATCTCCCGAAAGTTTTTCTTTCAATGCTGCAAGCTCTTCTATATCGCCTAATGTAGTTTTTTCTACGTTAGATTGAGTTGAAGTTTCAGCTTGTTCTTTCTTAGAAGATTTTTTTGCTCTTTTTTCAGCAGCAGCTTCTTTAGCTTCCGGTTTTTCATCTTCAAACACACGGCTGTGAGATACGATGATTCTTTTAGAGTCTTTGTTGAACTCGATTACTTTGAAATCAAGTTTTTCATCGATCTTAGCTTGAGAACCATCTTCTTTTACCAAATGTTTAGGAGTTGCAAAACCTTCAACACCATAAGGAAGAGAGATTACTGCTCCTTTGTCAACCATTTCAACAAGAGTACCTTCGTGTACAGAACCTACAGTAAATATAGTTTCGAATACATCCCAAGGGTTTTCTTCAAGTTGTTTGTGACCAAGGCTTAAACGACGGTTTTCTTTGTCTATTTCAAGTACTTGTACTTCGATGTCAGCACCTATAGCAGTAACTTCGCTAGGGTGTTTGATTTTCTTAGTCCAAGAAAGGTCTGAAATGTGGATTAGTCCGTCTACGCCTTCTTCTATTTCGGCAAATACACCGAAGTTAGTGAAGTTGCGAACTTTTGCAGTGTGCTGGCTTCCGATAGGATATTTTTCTTCGATATTTTCCCATGGATCTGGTTTCAATTGTTTGATACCAAGAGACATTTTACGTTCGTCGCGATCAAGAGTAAGCACTACAGCTTCTACTTCGTCGCCAACTTTCATAAAGTCTTGTGCACTGCGTAAGTGTTGAGCCCAGCTCATTTCTGAAACGTGGATCAAGCCTTCTACACCCGGAGCGATTTCGATGAATGCACCGTAGTCAGCCATAACCACAACTTTACCTTTCACCTTGTCGCCTACTTTAAGCTCAGCGCTAAGAGCATCCCAAGGATGAGGAGTCAATTGTTTCAATCCTAATGCAATACGTTTCTTGTCATCATCGAAGTCAAGAATAACAACGTTGATTTTCTCATCCAATTTAACCACTTCTTCTGGGTGTTGTACACGTCCCCAAGAAAGGTCTGTAATGTGGATTAGTCCGTCTACGCCGCCAAGGTCGATAAATACACCGTAAGAAGTGATGTTCTTAACTGTACCTTCAAGTACCTGACCTTTTTCAAGCTTAGAGATGATATCTTTTTTCTGTTGTTCAAGTTCAGCTTCGATAAGAGCTTTGTGAGAAACAACAACGTTTTTGAACTCGTGGTTGATTTTCACTACCTTGAACTCCATAGTCTTACCTACAAATACATCATAGTCGCGGATTGGTTTCACGTCGATCTGAGATCCTGGCAAGAACGCCTCGATACCAAATACATCAACGATCATACCGCCCTTAGTGCGACATTTAATATAACCTTTGATGATTTCGTCTTTTTCAAGAGCTTCGTTAACACGATCCCAAGAGCGTGTAGCACGTGCTTTCTTGTGAGAAAGGATAAGTTGTCCCTTTTTGTCTTCTTGGCTTTCGATGTATACCTCTACTTCGTCACCAATTTTTAGATCCGGGTTATAACGGAACTCGTTCATAGAAACGATACCGTCTGATTTGTAACCGATATTAACAACAACTTCGCGTTTGTTCATAGCAGTTACTTTACCCATTACCACTTCTTTGTCGTTTACTTTGTTCAACGATTGGTCATAGGTTTCTACAAGTTCTTCTTTGCTCTTACCTGTGTAAGAGTCTCCTTTTTCGTACGAATCCCAGTCGAAATCTGCAACCGGTTGTACATTTTTTAAATTATCAATCATTCAAAATTAGATCTGGCACCAGTCCTGATCAGTATCATTAAAAAGTTAAACATTCTTGCTTCGAAAAGCGGTGCAAAGATATTGTTTTTCAATGTATAAAGCAATGCTTTTATAGAAAAATTTAAATGAAGAAAGCGGATAGTTAACTTTAACCATCCGCTTTTATTTTATAGAGAGTGTTCTTATTGAACGATCAGTCCCAGAATGTGATAGAATACAATAGCCATCAGGGCACTAACCGGAATAGTCAATATCCATGCTATCAATAAATCTTTGGTTACTCCCCAGCGAACAGCTGAAAGACGTTTTACCGAGCCTACACCTATTATACTACCTGTGATTACGTGGGTTGTACTTACCGGCACGTGCAGCATTTCGGATATATATAAGGTTATAGAACCTGCTGTCTGAGCACAGAAACCTTCGATAGGAGTGATTTTTGTAATACGGTTTCCCATCGTTTTCATGATTTTCCATCCTCCGCAAACTGTACCTATTGCAATCGCAGTAAAACATGCGAGTGGCACCCAGTCGTGCATATCGTTCATGTCGTTCATATATAACCAAGGGTGAACGTCGGGTGTAGTTGCTGTATATGAAATCAATGCTGCTGCAATGATACCCATTACTTTTTGTGAGTCGTTCAATCCATGTCCTATACTAAGGCCTGCGGATGAGATGAGCTGTAGATTCTTGAACCAACGGTCGGCCTTACCCGGTTTTATCTTTTTTACAAAGTGGAGGGTGATCAGCGTGATGATGTTACCCGAAACCATACCAATCAGAGGTGCTACTACAATGAACAGCGCAATAATACCAATAACGCCTGAATGTACAGCTTGAAAACCTGAAGCGGCGATACCGGCTCCTGCAAATCCTCCGATAAGAGTATGCGAAGAAGATGAAGGGATTCCTAACCACCATGTAATAAGGTTCCAAGAAATAGCAGCTATCAGTCCGGCTATGATAACCAGAGATGGGTTGCCAAAGCTTTGAATTATAAATTCCATATCCACGGTTTTGGATACAGTGTCTGCAATACCAAATCCGCCGATAATATATTTTGCGATAAAATAAGCTACGAAGTTGAAAAAGGCAGCCCAAATTACAGCTTGGGTCGGTGTAAGAACTTTCGTAGATACGACGGTTGCTATTGAGTTGGCAGCGTCGTGAAAGCCATTTATGAAATCAAATATGATCGCTAAAATAATGATTATTATTAATAATGTCATTTCTTTCTTATTATGAATACTTAACGATCATTGTTTTAATAATTTTTCCTACTGATTCTGCTGCATCGGTAGCACGTTCGAGTTCGTGAAGAATATCTTTTAGTTTAATAACCTCAATGGCATCTTTTTCATTCTCAAACAGGTCGATAAGAAAATGTTCGTACACATCGTCGGCCTTTTTTTCAATCACACCCAGTTGCTCACAGTATTCTTTTATTCGGGATGTACTTTTTTTCAATACATCAAGTTCTCCGATTGCCTGAATCAGGAAGCCGGAAGATTCTCTTACAAACATAGCGAGTCGTACAGCACTCTCTGGCATTACCTTCGGGCTGTAAAGCATGATACGCTTAGCACAACTATTGATAAGATCAATAACATCATCCATTGTTGACGAAAGATGGTTTATATCTTCCCGGTCAAAAGGGGTAATAAATGTTTGGTTGAGCTCTTCGAAGATTTGATTTTGGATGGTATCGGCTTTTCTTTCCTGGTCTTTAATTTTTTTGTAATACTCTACAGCTTCGTTGTGGTTAGTTACTTGAACACATTCAATGATGAGATCCGATGCGGTGACTATTACTTCTGCCATTCCGCTCAAAAGAGGGAAGAATTTGTTTTCTTTAGGTTTAAACCTATCGAATAAGTTATTTTTCATAAAAGATTAAAAATATATTCATCAAGAAAAACAGTACCAACTGCTTTTGTCCCGCAAAGATAGAAAAAAAAATCGGTCGTAACATTTTTTTAACAAAAAAGTAATAACGAGTATTCTCCTCTATTCTTGCTCTTTAAGTATAGTGCTATCCTATAGTTTTATTCGAAATTAAGTTCTCCGAAAAATTGTGGAACATGGAAGTTTGGCTTTTCTGTATGGATCGGATTCCATGATAAAAAATGAGGAATAGTCAGGTTATCTCCACATTTATAGAAATTTGCATGGGCTTTTATTCCATTCAGAGATTTTAGGTCAGACATCCAATATGCTGTAACGGGAATAACAAGCAGCAAATTCCATTTGAAATCGCCTTGTTTTTTATCAAATGGCTCTATTCCAAGACTTGGGTATCGCTTAATGGAGTCCAATATCTGTTGGCTTGCATGCCGGGAATCTTTTTTTTCTTTACGATAGCCCATCAGTGCTTTTCCGATGCAAGAAAACTCTGTATTGTAATAATATAAACTATCGAAAGAAATGAAAAATTCTACACACGAATCGGTCCATACATGCCCATTATCTTCTGCTATTTTTGCAAGAATCTCATTTTCTTCAACAAAGAATTGCAGGAAGATATGGTTACCGTCGTGTGCTATTTTGAATGCAACTTCAGGCTTGGAAGGGTATAGCTCCGGCCAATTGACAGTAGAGATGTTATTCTTTTGTATATTTTGCATCTTCTCCAGAACCAGATCGGCTCTGCTAATATCTGCTATATTTATTAAAGGTACAGATAACATATCTTGACTTTTTATGATTAGTTTATGGAATTGAGTTGATTCGTATTCTGCCCTTTTCAGGGTTTAAGTCAAATTTTATTTCCCTTTCAAGCTTTTATTTATGTTGTCTATATAATCCAATATCTCATCGCCTCCTGCTCTCTGCTCGGAAGAAGTATAAAATATTGTCGGGATTTCCTCCCATGTTTCATGTAATTTGTTTATATATATATCGGAGTTATCTTTTAGTCGTCCTTTGCTTATTTTGTCTGTTTTGGTGAATACAATCACAAAGGGTACTCCTTCTTCGCCTAGCCAATTGATGAAGTCAAGGTCTATTTTCTGAGGTTCGTGTCTGCAATCTAATAATAGAAAGAGACAGGTTAGTTCAGATCTCTTAAGTATATAATTGTCTATTATTTTACGAATCTGTTCTCTGCCGTCTTTTCCTCGTTGCGCATATCCATATCCTGGTAAATCTACCAGATACCACTCGTCGTTGATTATGAAGTGGTTGATGAGCTGAGTCTTTCCCGGCTTGGACGATGTCATAGCCAATCCTTTGCGGTTGGTAAGCATGTTTATCAGGGATGATTTGCCGACATTGGAACGTCCGATAAATGCATATTCGGGCTTACCGTCTTGAGGACATTTTCTATAATCGGTATTGCTTATTACAAATTGAGCGTCTTTTATTATCATTGCTTTATATTTCTTTTACAAACTTCGATATTCTGTTTGTTTATTCTTCGGTAGTTTCTTTATAACTTCTTCGACAGAATGATCTATTAATTCTTTTATCAACTTATCGGGTACATCACTCGCAAGATAGACGGCATTCCATAAGAGTCCTCGTGTGTGATTACCGTGTGTTACTCCTTCATATCTTGTGCGTAGTTCAGATGATTTTTCCGGGTCACATTTCAGATTTACTTTGAAAAATCCATCTTTGGGATCTAAGCCTGTGTATGCGAACATTTTTCCCATGACTTTAAAGACTAAAGTAGATTCGTCGAAAGGAAAGCTTTCCGATGCGCCCTTTACAGATATACAGTATTCTCTGAGTTCTTCTATATTCATAGAATATTCGGTTTTTACTGTTATGTTTTTAAACTGTAGAACAAAAATAGTTTAAAAATATGAATATCTTTGTTTTCAGAATAAAACATCTTCAATTTTTGTTCCATCTTACATTTTATAATATTATGGCAAAAAGAGTTGTTCTTATAATTTTAGCAGTCCTTATAGCAGGTCTTTTTACCTTCCTGTATATCCGCTATTATGTACCTTATAGTGATTCGGGGGTAAAAGCCGGTATGCTTAACAATGTGAAGCATAAGGGGATTATATTCAAAACCTACGAAGGAGAGCTGATTCAATCCGGATTTCGTCCCGGACAGCAAGGTTTGCAATCCAATGAATTCCAATTTTCGATAGAAGATAAAGAGTTGGCTATAAAACTGATGTCACTCAGTGGACAGAATGTGAAGCTGCACTACAAAGAATATTACGGGGCTTTACCTTGGCGGGGATATACGAAGTTTATTGTAGACAGTATTGTGGCTGCTAGTCCTGCTGTGCCAAGTCAAGGACAAGAAATTCCCCCTTATACCGGAGAGTAAAGATTATTTATTTTATATCGAATGATAAGAGATGTAACGCCCGCTGATGCTGCGCAGATAGCAGCCATCTATAATTATTATATTGAGGAAACAGTCGTGACCTTTGAGTATGACCTTGTTACTGACGAAGATATCCGGAAGCGGATAGGCAAGGTGCAGGCAAAGGGGTTTCCTTATTTTGTATACGAGAAAGATGGGCAAATAATTGGTTATGCTTATCTCAACAATTGGCGTGAGCGTGTAGCTTACGATATAACGCTAGAAACAAGCGTATATCTTGATCGCAATGCCATAGGAAGCGGAGTGGGCAGTATTTTATATCAGGAACTGATAAACAGAGCCCGAAATATAAACATACATTCACTGATTGGTGTAATATCATTGCCCAATGATCCAAGCAGGAAACTTCATCGAAAATTTAACTTTGAACTGGTCGGCAATTTCAGGGAGTCGGGAGTTAAATTCGGGAAACTGATTGATGTCGAATTCTGGCAACTGATCTTATAGCCTTTTCCTTAGATTATTTACAGGATAGATTACAGCGAGGAATCCAATGATACTCACAGTAACAAATATCAGTACAATATCCAAAGCTTGTACCGATACAGGGTATGCATCTATAACAAAGGCTCCGGGAGTATTGCCTAATTTCAATAATCCGAAGTATTGTTGTAGCAGGCAAAGCGTGAGTCCGAGAGTTACACCTACAACTGCTCCTACAAATGTGATCAGCCAGCCTTCGAAGAGAAATATCCGTGTGATCAATGTATTGTTTGCTCCGAGGCTTTTTAATATCCTGACATCCTCGTCTTTCTCTATAATTAGCATCGTAAGCGAGCCTATAACATTGAATACTGCTATTATGAGAATGATACATAAAATGAGAAATGTAACCCATTTTTCAACGTTTACCATCCTATAAAGATCAGCCTGTTGTTCGAATCTGTTCTTTACCAATAGTTCATCTTTGCCAAGTATAGACTTTATTTTATTGTGTACCTTGTCTACATTATAACCGTCTTTTACTTTTATGTCAAGGGATGATATTTCTTTGTCGTAGTGGAAGAGTTCCCGTGCCAAGTCTATTGACACAATGAACATTTGGTCGTCATACTTCTGCTGATTGAGTGCAAATACACCCGATACGAATACTTCTGACTGAGTAAATGCTGTTGCCGGATTTGCCAGATTGATGCGTTCGTTTCGTTTGGGAGCGTATAGCTCTACCGGGTCGAGGAATCCGGCTCTTACCCCAAGAAACATGGCCATACCTGCACCTATAACTCCATTTTCGATATCACCTTCGCGTAACGAAAACTTTCCATCTATAATCAGATTGTTTACGTTGGCGAGATTGATGAAATTGGCTGATACACCTTTTAATATAATCGGTTCTTGTCGGTCTGCGAATTTAATCAAAGCATTGTCTTCCAGTGATTCGGATGTGAATTCTATTTCGGGCAAAGCTTTGATTTCTTCTATCTTCTTACTTGTCGGGTCAAATACTTTCCCTTTGGCCGGAGTAATTTGTAGTTCGGGGTCGAAAGCGCTGAATGTGTTTGCTACTACGTCTGTAAAACCATTAAAAACCGATAAAGCACATACCAGCGCCATTGTGGCAACAGTTATCCCACATACCGAGATCATCGATATGATGTTGATAGCATTATGCGATTTCTTTGCGAAAAGATAACGGCGGGCTATGTGCAGCGCAAGATTCAAGCTTATTCTTTTACTTCGTTATTATCCTTGTTGAGAAGCCTGTCTATATTTTCCAGATAATCGAGCGAGTCGTCCAGATAAAAAGCCAGCTCGGGAATTACACGTAGTTGTTTACCTACTTTTTGTCCCAAGTCGAAACGAATGCTTTTTACATTGGTTCTTATATTTTCAAGCAATTCTTTTCCTTTCTCGGAAGGGAAAATACTCAGGTATACTTTTGCTAGTCCTAGATCGGGTGTTACACGCACAGTGCTCACTGTTACAAGTACACCTTTCATCTGTTGGGTTTGTTTTCTGAAAATCTCACTCAGCTCTTTCTGGATGAGCCTGTTTATCTTTTGTTGTCTGGTCGTATCCATCCTTAATTATTTTAGCTTACAAAGGTAATACAAAATAGTTACAAGTAGCAAGCTATTTAAATCGTTAGCAACTTTAATATATCTATCCGTACATTCAAGTCTGTGGAGATTTGACTCTTATTTTTTCCATATCAATGTCAATCCGTCGCGTATTGGCAAGATTACTTTTTCTACTCTGTCATCCTTCGCTATCATGTCATTGAACTGTTGTATCCCGATGGTTTGTTTGTCCGATGGTTTCGGGGTTTCCAGTACATGCCCGTCCCACAGTGTGTTATCGGCAATGATAAGTCCACCGGGGCGTACCTTGTCGAATATGAGATTATAATATTCAATGTAATGGCGTTTGTTTGCATCAATGAATACGAGATCGAACGTGCGGTCTATCTGAGGGATTATTTCCATTGCATCTCCTATATGAAGATGTATCTTATCTTTAAGTTTCGATTTGTGCAGGTGTTTTAAGATGAAGTCCTCGAGTTCGTCGTTTACTTCTATGGTATGTATTTCTGCATCGTTGTCGGCTCCTTCCGCCAAACATAGGGTTGCGTATGCCGTATAAGTTCCTATTTCGAGAATATATTTAGGATTCATCATTCTGCAAAAGATTTTGAGCATACGCCCTTGCAGATGTCCCGATAGCATTCTTGGCTTTAATAAATTTACGTGAGCGTCCCTGTTTAATTGTTTGAGTAGCTCGCTTTCTTGATCGATACGAGAAAGAATATAGCTTTCTATAGCTTCGTCCTTTTCCAATGACATGGTTTATAACTGAATCGGTTTATAATTTAACGCTTTGTCTACAATTTCTTCCGAAGATAAATTTTCATAGTAGATCAAATCAGATATTGCAGGGTGGGGCACATTTCTGTGTAATAACTCTAACATCTCATTCAATTGATCTTCTGTGTACTTCTCTACATCCAGAATTTGTTCTACTAATTGTATCAATTCTTTTCTGGTCATAGCCTGCAGATATCGGTGTATTCTGCAAAACTAAGATATTTATTTATAAATTGTTGCTTAAAAAAGCATTCTTATGTAATTTATTTTTTATATTTAGCATATTGTTACATCTAAATTTAATTATCATGGGAAGAGCAGTCGATAAAAATTCAGCACCCCATTATTTTTGGGGAGACAAATGTAGCAGTTGGATCCTAATGAGTAGGGATTCTTTATCTGTAAAAATTGAAACCATGCCGGCAAATACAAGAGAAACTTTACATTACCACTCTCTTGCAAGGCAATTCTTCTTTGTGACAAAAGGAACAGCAATATTTTACGTTGAAGGCGAGCGTGAAGTTGTTAATGAGCAGCAAGGCATCTTAATAGAGCCTATGGTGAAGCATTATATTGCTAATGAGACTTCAGAGCCTATCGATTTCCTTTTGGTCTCTCAGCCTGACAATGATTCAACGAATGACCGAACAGATTGTGAATAAAAAATAAAGGGTGTAATCACACCCTTTATTTTTTATTCACGGATTGTTATTGTATAATTTTTGCTCTTAAGTGGGGATTTATATAAATATAGGTAACGCAATCCTTGACTGTAATATTTAATGTGACTTCCTTGTCGGGCATTAGTCCATTAGAATTATAAGGGTTTGTTCTTATCGTTTTAATTCCACTAGATGTATATGTATGTTTTATTTTATGTAAATTGTCTGTTGGCCATGGTTTGGTTGATGGGTCAGCTAAAGGGTGGTCTCCTGTATAATATTTAGTATTATCTCCCATATCCCATTCTATATACTCAGCTCCATATCCACTTGTTCCCTGTTCAGCCTCCAATATAAATTCACCTTCTGCTCCTGTACATAGTTCTGTCGGTCCTGTAAGAGCTTTGACTAAGAAAAAGCTTGGCATAAAATTAGGCAATCCATTAAAAGGATAAACGTTGGCTCCTTCACAAGCAAAAAAATTAGGATGTGCCTTGTATGTATTCGCCGGTACTGCTGTGTCTGGATTGTTAGGGTCATCTATTGTATATAGTGTAGAACTGCCTCTAACGATCATGTACATAATACCTTTGGGTCCCATAACTGCATTGAATTCGCCTGTTGTAATCATATTCCTATAGTTGTTCATAGAGCCATTGGCAAGGTCACTGAACTTTATAAAGCCGGCACTTCCCATATTTGTCAGATATAACCATTCGTTAGATGGCGAAAATTCGACACCATAGGCTGCGATATTTTTAGTGGCGTGTTTCGACGAAGTTACCTCTCCTGTAGAATTATTGAAAAAAGCTGTTCCGAATACCCCTACAGGGGTAGTATTACTTGCTTGATCTATAGCGTATGCTATTCTGGTTCCGTCGGCAGATATTCGGATATGTCCCAATCCTCCACGATAAGAATTGGAAGAGGTTGTACTGGCAAACTCATATGAAGATAGAGATAATACAGGGGTATCCGACACTCCGTCTTTCGTGACTTTCCATGCATGAAAATGACTGCCGAAAATGCTTACCAGCCAATAGTTTCCATCACTAGAGGGTGTTAATGTAATATTCTCCATTACGTTTGCTGCCGTGTATCTTTCCGTCAAACTATTTTTTTGATAGCCATATGTAACTGATTTGTTTATCTTGCCTGTGACAAGTTCTCCAATTCCATTATTGGCAGCTAAGTCGATAATAGAATAATTAATACCTTTTCTGGGGTTAGATTGCTTATCATCGATAGTGAAAATGTAGTACAAAGACGTTTCACCCGGAACTGGACACATGATACCTGATTGGGTAGCAGAGGAATTTCCAAATAATATATTGTTTTTATTTATCGAAAAATCACCATCTGCCGAATTCGTTGGCAAAGGAAAAGTGGCTCCTTTTATACTTCCGGGAGTGTAGACATACTTTCCATCAGAGCTCATTAACCAATTCCCATTTTTATCCGAGATAGAGAATACCCCTTCGTTCTGGCGTAAGGGGGCATTGCATATAGCTTTTGGATAGGTGGCATTGCCATTAAATACCTCAGTGAAATCGAAACCTACATTATAGCCAAAGTGCCACCAGGTTCCCTCTCTTTGTGCATTTGCTGAAATGACAGGGAGGAGAAATATGCATATTATAAAATATTTTTTCATCATATTTCTACTTTACGATAGCTATAACATTAATATATGATTTCGCGCTTGGAGCTGTACCATTGGTTGTATAGTGCATTGTGCCATCCGGATCTATTTTTGCTATAGACATTATACTCGTATCATAATAAGTAACTACATAGTATAATTCACTATTTTCATATAGTTTACCATTAAGTGGAGATGGTATTGTATTTATGCTAGTGTCGCTAGATATAAATGCTCCATTCCCGGTTTGGGTAAATTGGTTTTTATATATATCATGTAATTTGATTTCTCCAGAATTTACACTGCCTAAGGTTATAGATAGATGAAATGGTGGAAGGTAGAACCAGCGAGCACCTTCACTTCCTTTACCACCTGATATGTTCCATTGCTTCCCGTCCCATACGTATGTACCTGGTTCGAATGACTCGTCAATAGAGTTGGTAATTTGTTGTTTTATATTATATACAGTTAGCCCTACATGTTTCATTTTGGTCTGATCGTCTATTGATCCTTGAATGAATGGCTCCAATGTTTTTCTATTTACAAGTTTTACCCTAGGCAAACCTAATCCTCCTTTGTCTGAGGTAATATTGCTGTCGTCGGTAATAGAGATTATGTGCGACGCATTGTGCATTGTTTTAATTTCTAGAATAGCTGCACTGGACGGTTCTGCGTTAGATCCAATTGTTACTTGAGCATTTGCTACAGTCGTTACTATTATTAGTAAAACCAAAAGAATTGTTTTTTTTAGATTAATTATTTTCATAATGATAAAAATGAATTTAGGAACTCTTACTGCATTTATTCATTTGTAGTTTGCGATTTTCTGAAAGAATATCTTTTCTGGTAAAGATTATTCGTAAAGAAGAATATCTGTAAAGAATCTTACAAGTAAAATTTCTACAAGCAATGAACATATAAAGTTATACTCCAGATAAATTCTAACTCGGATAGATTACATGTTGGCAATTTCTCTTAGTGTAGTAAAAAAGTGTATTTGTAAGTTTAATTGTTTGACTGCAAAGGTAAGTCCTACAATACTCGCTAAGTGCTCTTTTTTATATTAAGTAGTTCTTTGGTAAATATTTTTTCTCTTTAGTTGATATCAACTATCTGTATATTAGTGTGTAGTGTGTTTTTAGAATTGTGCTTAAAGTAAAGTTATTTTATGATAGCTCCTATGTTTTTTATTTTTTCTTCAAAATTTTCATTATCAGCCAAAGCTTTTGCTTTGACTTTACTCCTGTAGTTGTATATCGTTTGCATAGAATAGCGAAGAAAAGATGCGATATGTTTATTATCTGTTATTCCGAGGCGGATAAGAGCAAATATTCGTAACTCTGTATTTAATTCATTTGACTTTAATTTATATCGTTCTTCTTCTTTTAGCAGGGCATTAATTTCATTCACAAAGCTTGGGTAGATATTAAGGAAAGCCATATCAAAATTGCTATATAATTCTTCTATTTCTTTTTTTGTATTTGTTGATACTGACATTGTTGCCAATAAGTCGTTTGTTTGGCCCGCTTTTATCTTTCGATATACAGATTGTTTAAATTCTTCCAATTTCTCTATATTAATCGAGTATTGTTTCAGAAAGTATCCAATGTATTCTTCTTTGATATTGTTCGCTTTATCCAAACTATCATTAAGTAGTTTTAGTTGCTTCCGATTCTTTTTAATAATACGAATTTGTCTGTATACGCAAAGGCATGTAAAAAGAAGTCCGATAGCAAATGCTATCATAATAATAAGGTACATTGTTAAATGTTGTCTTTGTTCTATTATTTTGTTTTGATACGTTTCTTCGATTATCGGAAAGGTTTCTAATATGATTTTGTTACGATGTTTTGAATTGTAAAAATTTGCATCGTTAAGTGCTTTTTTTGCGATTTTATAAGCTCTCTCCGAATCGTTAGTTTCATGAAGTAAGAGGGCTAGGTTCATTAGTATTATTGGATCTTTGATTGCAGACTTGATATTCACCAGAGAAGCTTGGGCTAAATACATTATTGGCAGTTCTAGATTATCACCACGTTCCCAATACTCTATTCCTATAAGAGTAGAGATAATAGCATAATCTTGAGACTCGGGATTTAATGTTGGTAGAAGAGTTAATAGATGCTCAAGATGTCCGGTTTTCTTCTCCCAATAGTCAATATAAACATAATCAATGATGTCATTTTTATCTTTTGAATATATTTGACGTGCTGAATCCAAAAAAGCGATCATCTTTTTTTCATACCTAGCGGAGTACTTTTCATTATTTATATGATCTATCAGTGCTTCATATGAACGGGCATAGGCTGAATAATATTTTTCTCGTAAATCATCAGGTAACTTTTTTACTTTTATCGATTTTAATATTTCCTCTGCTTGAGTAAAAAGTCCCCCACGGGCATATGTTCTGGCAAGTAATATCTGGGATTCATCTTCATCTCGTTTTTTGTTTAGTGCTTTAGATATCTCTACATTTCTAGCAGCATAAAAAATTGCAGAATCACTTATGTACGTATTATATTCATTTACTATAATTTTATTTATATCGTATTGTTTTTCTAGAGATTGGGTTAGGCTAACTTTCTTTTTTAATTCGCTCAAACGTTCTTCTTTTAATTGGTCGTATTTGTTTTGATTGTCAAAAGCATCATCTAATTCTTTTAGTATTTTATTAATATCATGATTTTGCCCAATGATATAAACGATCGGCGAAAGAAGGAGAATAAATAATAAAATATGGATTTTCATTTTGTGGGCCTTTGTCTATTTTGTTAGTATTGCGTTTGTCCGGTTTCAAATATACATGATTTCTCATTGTTTTCGAGATTAATGGTTTTTATATTAAGCTATTTTAGGAAGAGTCAACAGATGCAAAATAAAAAGGGTGCTTTTGGAAGCACCCTTTTATATGAATAAATTTTAAGTTCGATTAGTCTACAGGAACGAAAAATTTCTCACCTTGTTCCATTACAGCACCAACTTTTTCGATTTCAAGGAAAGATGTTCCACCTTTACCATCAGAGAAAGTTCCACTCAAATAAGTAACATAGTCACCTGAGCTTAATACTCCGTCTAATTGAAGTTGGTTTAATGCTCTAACGAAATATTCTTTGTGGTTTTTAGTAAGACCAGCATCTTCTTGGAAGTGAGGATCTACACCGTAACTCAAAGATAACCAGCGAGCAACTTCTTCTTTGTTGCAGAATGCATATACAGGACATTTGCTGCGGAATGCGGCAAGAGTACGTGCTGTACGTCCGGTCATACTGTCTGTAACAATAGCTTTCACCCCAAGTTGGTTGCAAGATTTAACAGCTTGCTTAGCTAGGAATGATGTTCTTCCGTATTCTCTATCTTTGAAAGGAACCGGCATTGCTTTTTCTTCTAATTTAGATTGTTCGGCAGCAGCAGCAATTTGAGCCATAGCGCGAACAGCCTCAATCGGATATTTACCATAAGCAGTTTCTCCACTAAGCATCACTGCATCTGTTCCATAATATACTGCATTTGCAATATCTGTAACCTCTGCACGAGTAGGACGTGGATTTTCGATCATTGTGTGCAACATTTGAGTTGCTACGATAACCGGTTTTTTATATTCTACGGCTTTACGGATAAGCAAACGTTGGATTCCAGGTATTTTTTCTTGTGGAACTTCAATACCAAGGTCGCCACGAGCTACCATCACGCCATAAGCTGTTTCGTAGATTTCGTCGATATTGTCAACACCTTCTTGGTTTTCAATCTTAGCGATGATTTTGATAGGGCTGTTGTATTCGTCCAAAATCTTTTGTACGTCTAATACGTCTTGTTTATGTCTTACAAAAGAGTGAGCGATGAAGTCAGCTTTGTTTTTGATAGCGATTTCAATGCTTCTTCTGTCTTTTGCTGTAATTGAAGGAAGGTTTACTTTTACTCCAGGGATATTAACGCTCTTGCGGCTACCGATTGTACCATCGTTTTGTACTTCGCAAAGTAGATATTCTGCAGTTTTGTCGATTACTTTTAGTGCAGTTTCTCCATCGTCAATCAATAGTGTGCTGCCTACCGGCACGTCTTCTATAATGCTTGGATATGAAAGTGAAACTTGCTCGGGAGTAGATAGGATGTTGATATCACCGATAACTTTGATTTTGTCTCCGGTTTTAACAACTATTTTTTCTCCTGAAGCTGTAGCTGTTGTACGTATTTCCGGTCCTTTAGTATCCATCATAATACCAATGTGTGAAGATACGGCACGTACATTAGTCATTACTTTGATAAACCCTTCTTCTGTCATGTGGGCAGAGTTCATCCTTACAACATTGATCCCTTCGTTATATAATGCACGAATAAAATCAACATCACAACGCATGTCTGAAATTGTAGCTACAATTTTCGTTTTTTTCTGAGTCATAAATGGAATTTTATTTAATATATAGTTCTTTAAAAGATTTGCACTTGCAATCTTATATTTTCTTTGCTTTCAGAAAATAGTCGATAGCAAATTCGTATGATAACAGACCTAACCCAACGACAGAACCTTTGCAGGCTGCAGCGATCATTGATTTGTGTCGGAAATTCTCACGGGTATGAATGTTTGAGATATGCACCTCAACTACCGGAGTTGTTACAGCCTTTATGGCATCATGTATGGCAATGGAAGTATGCGTATATGCTCCCGCATTGAGCACAATGCCATCGTATGTAAATCCGGTTTCATGTATTTTGTCTATAATAGCTCCTTCGTGATTGGACTGAAAATAAGATAATTCGCAATCTGGATAGTTTTGTTGCAATTGGGTAAAATAATTTTCGAAAGAAATGTTCCCGTAAACTTCCGGTTCACGTTTTCCCAACAGGTTCAAATTTGGTCCATTTAGTATCAATATCTTCATTATATCAGCTATTTAGCCCCAATTATTTGCGTTTCGCATAATCAGAGCACAAAAGTACTACTTTTTCTTTGAATGATATAATCTTATAACAATTAAAAATCAAGATTAGTTTTGTTTACCTAAAGCTTGCAATATGTCAGCTTTAAGGTCATCCGGATCTTCGAGACCTACAGAGAGGCGCATAAGATTACTTTCTATACCCATTATCTCCTTCATCTCGGGTGTAAATGTGCCATAGATGGTTGAGTCGGGGTGTATAATTAATGTTTTATTATCGAACAAGTTTGTTGCTCTGCGGATAATGCAAAGTTTATCCATGAAGTCGTAACAAGCTTTTTTGTCTTTCAGGCTAAATGTCAGCATAGCACCCGGATTACCAACAAACAGGGAATCCGATATATTTTTATATGCAGAGCCGGTTAATTTTGGATAACCTACTTTTACAACATCCGGCAGTTCTGAAAGGAATTGCGCCAATTCATATGCCGTTTCAGACATTTTTTCGAAACGTAATTCCAGCGTTTCCATACCTAACGATTGCTGATAGGCGGTATCTGGATCCATTGCAGCCCCTATGTTGCGGGCTATCTCACGTTTCAGCTTAAATGAGAACTGAGATACACCTTCTGTTTTTGCTACATTAGCTAAACGCTTGTTGTGCGTCCAGTCGAACGTACCGTAATCGAGGATTGCACCTCCAATACTCGTAGCTCCACCTGATATATATTTTGTTGTAGAAACAACCTCAATATCTACACCTGCTTTTCTGGCATCGAAGCCACACCAAGGAATAATAGTGCTATCAACGATCATAGGTACATTTCTAGCTCTCAATATCTTTGATATTTCGGGGAGATTGGCGATCTCTAAATGCGGGTTAGTAATTAATTCGCAAAAGAAGGCACATGTGTTTTCGTCTATAGCTGACGCTATCTCTTCCAGATTGTCGGTGTTTACAAAGCGCACTTCAACTCCGAATGCCGCAAGGGTAAATTTAAATAGCGAAAATGTATTGCCAAACAAGTGAGGTGATGTCACAATGTTACTTCCGGCATAAGCAATGGTAAGGAAAGTATTCGAGATTGAGGCCATTCCTGATGCTACCATCATTACGTTTTCTGCTCCCGATGCTGTTTTAATCTTTCGTTCCAGATTTTCTACAGACGGGTTCGTTATGCGTGTATATGTGTGTGAAGGGATCTCTTCTTTGTACTGAAAAGCAGCCGCTATACTTTCAGAGTCGGCAAACTCGAAAGCAGCATTGCGATAAATAGGCATAGATATTGCACCATGCACATCTTTTTTGAAAAATTTTTCACTGATAATGCGGGTGGAAAATTTCTTGTTTTTGGAGTCTTTTTCAACCATGAATTATGTTCTTTGATATTTTGAGTGTCAAAGGTATAAAAGACTTGTGAAAATCCTGTTAAGATGAAATTGAATTATGATTTCCTCACTAAATCTTTTCTTCTTATTATCGGAACATTTTTGTCGTTTATATATAACACCGGAAAATAACCCTCGCTTAAGCTCCATCCTGCATTCCGTTTGTTTATTTCTTTTTTAGGATAGGCTTTTACATATATATCACTGTCACTTTCTTCGTCGTGTATAAGAATAGCTTCTTTTTTGAAAGACACTTCATGTTTAGCCAAGAGGTCGTGAAGAGATATTTCTTTTACCAGATTTGTGATATAGTATTTATCATGTCGGCGTGTATTGTTTGCAAATGCGGCATAAGTGTAGTCACCTTTGTCTCCCAATGGTGTGGCAAGACAAATATGAAAAGCCCCTTCTGTAGCCATCGCAGCTTTCAATATGTGTCTTTTCAGTGCTTTTAGCCAAATAGTGCCAACAGTGAACAAAAAAAGATAAGGGATAATATACCACGATACGAGCATGTCACTATTGAACAAGTATATTATTCCTACAAGTCCTACAAACAAGAAACATATAGGTGGCACCATCAGTAGTGTTTTCCACCAGAATGTGTTATTAAAGTAATGCCTTTTGAAGTCATAATCTTTCTCGAGTTTAGCGTAATCGTTTGCCTTCATCTTAGCTTTATATAAATTGTTTTTTTTGAAATCTATACCGTTTCTATTCTAGAGAAACAAGGTTGTTTATTTAACATAAGCAAAGTTAAAATGCTTTGATCATTAAAACGTCTGCTAAAAGCATAAAGTTTCTAAATATGAAAAAATTAAAACATCTGTTATAAAAAAGACGTGTCACTTTCAAAAAAGCGTTAATTTTACAAACGGATACGAGATTAATATGATTTATCTTTTCCTGTCTTTGTCAATTTAATTATATATACTCATATTTTGTAGAGAAAATGAATGACAATTTCCCCACATATAACGATAAAGGCCTGACTTATTCCAAATTCAAAAGATTGATGAGAGGGTTGGATTCTAATCTCACTCCTGATGAATTTGAGAAAATAAGGAAAGTCATAAAGAAGGCATTGGCTGATGGAGTCTATGCTAAAGATCAGAAGATTGGTAGTATTACAGACCTTACAGTGAGTTCATCTATTATTCTTATGGAAGAACTTGGGCTGAAAAGTGCTGCAATTCTCGCTTTATTAGTCTATCGTCCTGTAATGCACAAGTCGATATCTCTGGAAGAAGTATCTACGATATTTGGTAAAGATATAGCAAATATTGTGTCGGGGTTGATGAAGATCAATGCTTTGGAAATGAACGAATCGGCTATGGCTTCGGACAATTACATAAAGCTGTTGATAACACTCGCCGAGGATATGCGGGTAATTCTTATAAAAATAGCGAGTCGGCTTCATCGTATCCGAAATGCCGAAAAGTATAGCGAACAGCATCGATTGCAATTGGCTGTAGAAGTTTCATTTCTTTATACTCCATTGGCACACAAGCTGGGACTGTATAATATAAAAACGGAGTTCGAAGACCTTTATCTGAAATATACCGACAGAGAGTCTTATGACTATATTGTAGAAAAAATAAGTGAAAGTAAAGCTTCACGTGATAAATATATTGCCGAATTTATAGCACCGATAGATGCCAGACTGAAAGAGACCGGGCTGAAGTATGATATAAAGGGGCGTGTGAAGTCTATTTCATCTATTAATAATAAGCTAAAAAAGCAAAAGATAGATTTTGAGTCAATTTATGACTTGTTTGCTATTCGCATAGTCTTAAACTCCCCTTTAGATAAAGAAAAACCTGAGTGTTGGCAGGCCTATTCGATTGTAACCGATCTTTATACACCGAATCCAAAAAGGCTGAAAGATTGGCTTTCTATTCCCAAAAGCAATGGTTACGAGTCGTTGCATACCACGGTTATGGGGCATGAATCCCGTTGGGTAGAAGTGCAGATACGTACCCGTCGTATGGATGAGATTGCTGAGCGTGGATTGGCAGCACACTGGAAGTATAAAGGTGTGAAAAGTCAGTCGAAGATGGACGACTGGTTGACCGGGTTGCGTGAAATGCTCGAAAATAAAAGTCTTGATTCGGGTGAGAAATTAGAGAACTTTAAGCTCGACCTCTACGATGACGAGATTTATGTATTTACTCCAAAGGGAGACTTGCATAAACTGCCGAATGGGGCAACAGTGCTTGATTTTGCATTTTCGATACACTCTCGTATTGGTTCTACCTGTGTTTCGGGTAAAGTGAATGGACGTAATGTTTCTATCCGCCATAAATTGTCGAATGGAGACCAAATAGAAATACTCACTTCGCCCAATCAGTCGCCAAAACAAGACTGGCTCAATTTTGTAACTACGTCGAAAGCGAAGAATAAAATACGTCAAAGCCTCAAGGAAGAAGCGAATAAGCAGGTGGAGATTGCCAAAGAGCAGCTTAAGCGTCGGGTAAAGAACAGGAAGATAGAGATCAACGAGTCTATAATGATGCGTTTGATTAAAAAGCTTGGTTTCAAGACAATCACCGACTTCTATATTAAGATAGCAGAAGAAAGTCTTGATGTCAATTCTGTTATAGATCAATATCTTGACCTAGAGAAAAAAGAAACTGAACAGCATGATAAGCATGAGGCTATAAGTGCCGAGAATTACGTTGTATATACTCCCGAAACAAAGAAAGATTCTTCGAGCAAAGAGGAGTTAATTATAGATCAAAATCTGACAGGTGTAGATTATAAGTTGGCAAAATGTTGTAATCCAATATATGGTGACGAGATATTTGGCTTTGTATCCTCACAGGGAATAAAGATACATCGAGTAAATTGTCCCAATGCCCATGATATGTTTTCGCGTTTCGCTTATCGTGTGATTCCTGCCAAGTGGTCGGGCAGATCCGGGTCTACCTATACTGTTACGCTGAGGATAATAGGGAATGATGATATAGGTATCATCAACAACTTGACCTCTATTATAGCCAAAGAACAAGGGATAAATATGCGCTCCATCAGCATCGACTCGAATGATGGACTGTTTCAGGGTAATATGTCGGTGACGCTGAATAATACAGATATGCTTAACGGGCTCATAAAAAAACTGAAAACAGTGAAAGGTGTGAAGGAAGTTAGTCGCCTTGCGTGAGTTGACATTCTTTATTTGAAAATATAGAGTAGCATGGATTTTATTCATGCTACTTTTGTTTTTTATTTATTGTAATTGGTTATATTTGAAGAAGGTAATCTGAATCGGAGTGGCTATGAAAAAAATAATAGTTGTTTTTTTATTTATTATTCCTTGTTTGTGTTTTGGACAAGGGGAGGTTTTGGCTGATATAAAAATAGACAATAGAATGAAATCACTTTCAATTTTATCGTCTTTTAATTACCCTGCTATACTAGATATTTTAAGTCCATCATTCGAGCGAGGCTTTCGGATTATAATAGATATGCCTACTATTAAAAACTCTGTTCCACCTCTTTTTATTGTGGATGGAATAGTTATGGAGTCAGATAGTTTAAGTACTCTTAGTTTAGATGACATAAAGTCTATAGAAGTTTTTAAAGAAAATCCTCCACTGATATGTTCTAACCGTTTTAATGGTATTATTCTTATTACGACAAAAGGTAATGAGCCGATTGATTTAGATGATCTTTACGAAATAACAGTCCTTGATCCCGGTTATGAAACTTTCTTGCTTATGCAAAAGCCCAAAGAATTCTATTCTGCTTCTTCGTTAAAGATACAAAATGCAATGATGGTAAGCGAATGGAATTATCGTTATAGTCAGCCGCTGCACTACAATCCCGATATCTATGAAGTGAAAATTGATTATGAAGCAAATAGATATTATGGGTTAGAATTTGAATATCGCCTGTATATGTTTTTTAAGTTTATGGAAAAAGAACATCGGATTGCTATATTGAATGATTCGCAAACTACCGTTTTATAATAATCTTTGAATGGTTTCGTTCTTTAGCTTTTCTCCTCAATACATACCAACACAAACTCTTTTTCGACCTTGTAATATGCTTTAAATTCGGTGTGTTGTGGCGACCGTGTTTCTTTGGTATTGAATGCTCCTTTCTCTTCAGGAGTAAACTTACTTACAAATAAATTTTTTCGGAAATCAACACCTTCGGTATCAAGGTACTTAAACATAGCTTCTTTTGCCGACCAGTGGAGTAGGAGGTGGATGAGTTCATTGTCCTTGTCAATATATTCCTTGTCAGAAATAAGACGACTTTGTACTCTTTTTATCTTTTCTGATATATACTCCACATCCAGCCCTATGGGTTTTTTTTTATTGATCGCTACAGCTACATAACCTTTGGTGTGGGACACGCTCATGTGATATGATTCATCGGCAAGGAATGGTCTCCCTGTAGTGTTGTAGCGCACTACCTTTTCCTCTCCCGTAAGTGCTTTTATTAGTATCCTCGTTGATAATATTTCGAGTACTCTCGATTCTGCCTTTACTGTATATATATTCTGAATCCATTCGTGATGGGCAAGTAGAGAAAACAGCTCTTCGCTGGTTTCCTCTATCTTCCATATTCCCAATAGGGTTGAATCGGTTATATATTCTTTGTAATATAGCATAATTCTACTTCAAAGGTAGAACTTTTTTCATCAAATCGGTGAATATAGCAGCCATACGTTGTTGTATATACTTGTCTTCTCCGTTATACGGATGCCATCCATACTCTACACCATTTACCTTCTCGTTATTATGAGCATATAAAATGCTATATTGCTTTCCGGTAACAGGGTGTAAGTGATTTTTAGAGAACCCGATATATTTGTCGAATTCTACAACCGGAAAGCCCCATCTGTCAGCCAGCTTGCGTATTGCTGAATTGTATATTATGCGTGCGTCATGCCAGTGCGTGCATAGAACTATTGTTGCAGGTTTTCCGCTCGGGGTATTATAATACTTTGAATTTTTATCAAATTTCAAATTGTAACAATCTGTAATGTAATGCTTGATAACATAGTCGTATGCAGCTGCATAATTTGACCTGTCGAACGGTGTCTTATAATCTTTATAGTTTTCTTTAAGACCGTTTTCACTGGCAACATCTTCATCGTGTACATGCATTATTACGAAAGCATCTATATCTTCTAGTTGCTGTTTTGTATAAAGCGTATCGGCTGCCATCTTATTTGCCGCATCAGCAATAGCCTCTCCCCCTATAGCCTTGTTTATGGGAGTAGCATCGAGCGTTTTGCAAGCTAATTCGAACCAACCGTTGTTTGATGAGGCAAACGATGCGCCTGTTAATAAGATAGTGTATTTGTTTTTTTCTGGAGATTGGGCGTAGATGTTTAATGCCCCTAACAAAATTGTAAATAATAATAGCTTTTTCATTTTTCCCTTTATTTTTCCGCGAAACTTTCTTTCAAAATTTCGCCAAAGGTAAATGTTTTAGAGCTATTGTGATAATTTTATTGGGGGTTTAATATTGTTAAATAATACATAATGCCTTTTCTTCAATTTCAATTGGATATATGCAAAAAAAAGCATCATTATTAATGATGCTTTTTTATATATGAAATCAGATACTTTTAGTCTATATAAGCTAAAACCTGATTCTTTTGAACTTTTGCGCCTTGTTTTGTTTCTATTTGGATAATCTTTCCTGAAGTAAGAGCTTTTACTTCTTCGATACCATAATAAGTTTGAACAAAACATACAACATCACCTTCTTTTACAGATGTGCCAACAACAGGAGCAGTAGAAACGTCGTCTACATCCACTTGCCAAATAACTTGTCCGCTAACAGTAGCTTGAAGAGGTTTTGCTTCCGGATATTTAGCTTTAATCGCTTCCGCATCAAATGCAGGAACTTCTACTACCTGACGTGTTACGATGATTGGAGCACCGGCTTTTTCCTTTTCTTTTTCAAGGTCTATATTGAAACGTTCTTTTGCCAGTCCTGATTTGTAGTCACGGTATTGACGGTCGTGCATTGCTAATTCAAACAATTCTTCGTCATCTTGTCCGTAATCCCAGCCGTTTTCATCCATTTCTTTGCGATATGAATCAAGAGCGTCAGGGTATTCATCCTGTGGATTGCCTGTATAGAATTCAAGTCCTTTTGCTTTAGCCAATTCAACGATTTCTTCATCCAGCTTGCCAGGAAGCGTACCTGTTTTACCAAGTATCATATTCCAGCTGTCTTTGTCGATGTTAGAGAAACGAGGTTGTCCCTGAGCCATCGAGAATATGTTCATCAATGCGATATTTTTCACATATTGGCTGAATGGTGTTACGAGTGGCGGATAACCAAGTTTAGGCCATATATATTCTACTTCTTCGAATAATTGTACTACAAGATCATTCAACGTAACTTCAGCTTTACCATTGTTGCGAAGAGCCATATTGATAGCCGAATGCATACCTCTAAGGTCGGCCATCATAGAGCCCATCATACCTCCCGGAAGACCGCAGCCTACAAGCAGAGATGTCATTATTTTGTTTGAAGGGTCGATCCAATATCCTAAGAAGTCGTCTATGAATGATTGCGTCAATGCGCGAGCTTCCATATAAGCGCTCATATTGATATCAGGTACAGAGAATCCTGCATTTTTGAGCATTGCCTGTATTGTGATAATATCAGGGTGCACCATTCCCCATGCTAAAGGTTCGATTGCTGTATCTACATAGTCAGCACCTGCACGTGCAACTTCGAGCATAGAAGCTACAGAGAAGCCCGGACCTGTGTGTCCATGATACTGAATCGGAATATTTGGATGGCGGTCTTTTAGAGCTTTCACTAATTTACCGAGGAAAGCAGGACGTCCTACACCGGCCATATCTTTTAAGCATAATTCGTCAGCTCCAAACTCTACTAATTTGTCAGCAAAGTTTACATAGTATTCTACAGTATGGATAGGGGACGAAGTAATACAAAGAGCAGCCTGAGAAATCATGCCGGCTTCTTTTGCATATTTTACAGAAAGTTCAAGGTTGCGAGGGTCATTCAATCCATCAAACGAACGAGAGATATTAGTCCCTTGTGCATGTTTTACTTTAAACATCAATTGACGAACATCTTTTGGAACAGGGTACATGCGTAGAGCATTTAATCCACGTTCAAGCATGTGTGTTTGGATGCCAACTTTGTTGAAAGGAGCTGTCCATTCACGAACTGCTTTGTTTGGATTTTCTCCGTAAAGCAAATTTACTTGTTCAAAAGCGCCACCATTCGTTTCAACACGAGCAAAACATCCCATGTCAATAATAACCGGTGCAACTTGTGTCAATTGGTCAACACGCGGCTGGTACTTTCCCGATGACTGCCACATGTCACGATAAACGAGGCTGAATTTAATTTCTCTTCCCATAACTTTTTTTAGGTATTATACTGATAAGAGTAACATAAAATGCAGGCTATGTACACTCTAAATATATTAATTCATTAATTGTATATCAATCCTTTAATAGCCTCACAAATTTAGCTTTTTATATCCGAATAAATAAACAAAAACAATATTAAAATTGTCAATTTGTCATAAAAAAAACGTAATCTTTCTATTTTTTGTTCACTACTCATATAGGTTGCACAAAGAAGATAAAAGTGCGCAATCTTTTTGATTCTAAATGTAAAATTAACCCTTCTATAGAAAGAATGTGATTCTATAGTACTTATGCTGCGAATGGATTGAAAATCTTATCTGTATTTTTTGATAAAAAACGAAACCCTCATTGATAAGAATCAATGAGGGCTTACTTATATAAATAGATCTTTTTTTATCCTTTTAATGCTTTGTCCATTGCTGCAGCAGCTTTACGTCCATCACCCATGGCCAGAATAACTGTTGCCCCTCCACGAACGATGTCACCCCCCGCATATACATCCGGCAGGTCAGATTGCATTGTTTCCTGATTCACAATGATTGTTCCCCACTTAGAAACTTGAAGACCTTTAAACGTTGAAGGAATTAATGGATTTGGAGATACTCCAACACTGACGATTACTTCATCTATGTCGAACCATTCAGTAGCTCCTTCGATTGCGATAGGCTTACGACGACCAGATGCGTCCGGTTCACCAAGCTCCATCTTCTGTAGGAGCATTCGTTTTACATGACCTTTTTCATCACCTTCGTACTTAATTGGATTATGCAGCGTATAGAACTCAATACCTTCTTCTTTGGCATGTTTTACTTCCTCTATACGGGCTGGCATTTCTTCTTCCGAGCGGCGATAAATGATATATGCTTTTTCTGCACCTAAACGTTTTGCTGTACGTATCGCATCCATAGCAGTGTTACCTGCACCTATAACAGCAACTTTCTTACCCATTTGCACAGGGGTGTCACTTTCCGGGTTTGATGCATCCATCAGGTTGACACGGGTAAGATATTCATTAGACGACATCACTCCAATCAGATTTTCTCCCGGAATATTCATGAAGTTAGGAAGCCCTGCTCCGCTTGCAGCAAAAATCCCTTTGAAGCCTTTTTCTCTCAGGTCTTCGTGGGTAATCGTTTTTCCAACAATACAATTCTTGACGAACTTAACCCCCATATCACGAAGCACATTTATTTCAACGTCTACTATTTCGTTTGGAAGACGGAACTCTGGTATACCATATTTAAGAACGCCCCCAATCTCATGTAGTGCCTCAAACACAGTTACGTCATATCCTCGTTTTGCCATATCTCCGGCAAAAGAAAGTCCGGCCGGGCCTGAGCCTACAGCCGCTATTTTTATGCCATTGGCAGGAGCTAGTTCGGGTATAGCTACTTGTCCGCTTTCACGCTCATAGTCTGCCGCAAAGCGTTCTAAGTATCCGATAGCTACGGGCTCTTTTTTCATTTTTTGTATATAGATACATTTCGCTTCACACTGCTTTTCTTGTGGGCATACACGTCCGCATACAGCAGGCAAGGCGCTTGTTTCTTTCAGCACTTTAGCTGCTTCAAGAAATTCACCACGTTCTATGTTTTTAATGAAGGTTGGTATTTGGATTCCCACCGGACAACCTTCCATACAAGTAGGGTTTGCGCAGTCGAGGCATCGTGCCGCTTCTGCCATAGCTTGTTCGGCGGTAAGTCCTAAATTAACTTCTTCTTTCAGGGAGTGGCTTCTGTATTCAGCATCCAACTCGGGCATGTGTACACGAGATTTTTCTCCTCGTTCTTTAGCCTTCATGGTTTTACGCAGTTCCTCTCTCCATGGTTCGCTTCGGCGTGCTTGTATATATTCTTGTTCTGTCATTTTTAGTCGTAAGTTGTAAGTAATTAGTTATAGGTAATAAGACTGAGCTGATATTTTTAATTTTACTCAATAATTAATTTAACTATAAGCTCTTAGCCTCATTAGCATTTCGTCGAAATCTACTTCGTGAGCATTAAACTCGGGACCATCAACACATACAAATTTAGTTTTTCCTCCTACCGATACACGACAAGCACCGCACATGCCTGTGCCGTCTACCATAATGGTGTTTAATGATGCCATTGTAGGAATATTGTATTTCTGGGTCAGTAAGGAAACGAATTTCATCATAATAGCAGGGCCTATGGTTACACATAAGTCTACTTTTTCACGATTAATTACCATCTCAACACCATTTGTAATCAATCCTTTGTGTCCGTACGAACCATCATCGGTCATAACTATTACTTCGTCCGAGTATTCGGCTACTTGTTTTTCGAGTATTACAAGGTCTTTGGTGCGTGCTGCCAAGACAGAAATAACTTTATTTCCGGCTCTTTTCATCGCTTCTATAATTGGAAGCATTGGCGCAATACCTACTCCACCCCCAGCACAGATAACCGTTCCGTAGTTTTCGATATGGGTTGCTTGTCCTAGCGGACCAACAATATCGGTTATATAATCGCCCACATTCAGTTCGCAAATCTTTTTTGAAGAGGCTCCTACAGCCTGAATAACAATAGTGATAGTTCCTTTGTTAAGGTCAGATGCTGCAATGGTTAAAGGTATACGCTCGCCTTTCTCGCCAACACGTACAATGACAAAGTGGCCGGCCTTACGGCTTTTAGCGATAAGAGGTGCTTCAACCTCAAACTTAACTACGTTTTCAGAGAAATACTCTTTGTCTACAATTTTGTTCATTAAAACATTAGTTTAATCCAGTATAAAGATAATACAGCTATTACAAACCAAAGAAGAATGCCTAGAAGAAAGGTGTTTACGCCTGTTTTTTTTACTTCTTCCAGATTAATAGAGGCTCCGATAAAGAACAAAGAAATCATCATTCCTTTTTTTCCAAGCCAGCTGAGATGTTCGTTTGTTTCTGTCATTCCGGGAATATAGTTTCCTATAATGATAGCAACAACAAACAGAAATATAAACCAAGGGATTGTTATTTTCGAGGTTTTATTTTTATTAAAGAACGCAATGCATAGTGCAAGCGGTATAATCCAGAGTGTACGTGTTAGTTTTACCGTTGTACCCACTTGCAGGGCCTGCTCTCCGTATGCCGAACAAGCTCCTACTACCGAGCTGGTGTCGTGTATAGCTATTGCAGCCCAATATCCGAAATGGGTCTGATCCATTTGAAGCAGATGTCCGATAGCAGGGAAAATAAATAACCCTACAGCATTTAATACGAAAACAACAGCAAGTGAAAAGCTTATCTCGTTGTTTTTTGCCCCCAAAACCGGAGCTACGGCAGCAATGGCACTCCCTCCACAAATAGCTGTTCCGCTAGATATAAGTAATGTTGTGTTTTTTCCTACTTTCAATAATAATCCGAGTCCGATACCCGCCAAAACTGTTATAAGAACAGAGCCTACAGTGATCATAAACCCTGTCTTCCCTGTTTGGATAACCTCGTTTATAGACATAGAAAAACCCATGCATACAATAGATGCTTGCAGTAGATATTTTGTTAGCTTGCTTGTTTTAACTACTTCCTCCCCTTTATAGAAAAAAGCGAGTATTATACCGAGAAATAAAGCCAACGGTGCTGAGAAGAACGGGAAGAAACAGCAGATTGGTACGATATAATATAATTTGCTCAGAAACTTTTGCACGATTGTCTATGCCTCCAATATTTTTAATGCTTTGTTTTCGCATTCAGTCATATATTCTCTTTCTCCGGGCCCTTTGTCATTGATCCCACACAGATGCAGTATTCCGTGTATTATAATACGGTTAAGCTCTTCATCGTAATTCGTTCCGAACGTTTCAGAGTTGCTTTTGACTGTATCTAAACTGATAAAAATGTCCCCCGATATTATATCATCTTCACTATAGTCGAATGTAATAATATCAGTATAATAGTCGTGTTGCAAATACTGGTTATTTACTTCAAGTATTTTTTTGTCGGAGCAAAAAATAAATGAAATATCTCCAATCTGTTTACCATAAGATGTGGCAACCAGTTTTATCCAGTCTGTAGTTTTACGTTTCTTTATAGACGGAAGTTTTACTTCCTCTGCTTGATAGAGTATAGACATGGTAACTGTATGATAGTTTTATGTATAGCGATTTATTAAAAAATGCTATTAAAAATAGAATTTTAATAACTGCGCGATAAAGGTACAAAAATACAATGTACATTTACTGTATTCCATACTAAAATATATGAATTTGTTTTCGTTAAATGTTTTTTACTGTCTGTTTGCTGTGTAAATATATGATTCGATTGAAAATCGCGTTTTTATAAATAGGGTTCCATTTATGCATAACTTACTCAAAACTTTTATATGAGAAAATGTCTTTTTCTAGTCTTATTGACCTTTATCGGTAGTCATCTTTTTGCACAAACTTTAATTCAAGGAACAGTCATCGATAAGGATAGCAACAAACCTATAGCGGATGTGATAGTACAGTATGGAGCCACTTCGAGAGACTATGTTAATACAGATACTAAAGGAAGATATGCTATTCCGACTGTAAGCGAAGATGTTATTCATTTCCAATGCATTGGTTACAAAGTGAAATCTGTTGCTAAAAGTTCCCTTTTGATAAACCCTGTTGTTCGGATGGAATTGAATCCTGTATATCTTAACCCCATTGTTATTAGCCCGGGAGATGCAGATGCTCTGTTGGATGAAGCAATGCAAAACACGAAGAAGAAACTCCTGCTCGATCTTCATCTGGGATATTTGTTGCACTTTCAGCAGACAAAAAAGTCGGATACATTGCAGAATGAAATATATATGAAGTATGCAACAATACTGAAAGAGAAGGATTTGAAGAAAAATATGAAAAGGGAGAGAGTCCCTTATATGCTCAATATTATTGATATAAGGCGTGTGCAACGAACAGTGACTCCTACTTCGGAATTGTACGGCGCAGAATACCATGCTTCACATCTATTTACCTTTGGCAAAAGCGAGAATAACGAAACTACGCGTTCTTTCACATCTGATAGTTCATATATCGTTTTGCAGATAGAGCCTCTTCAGGGCAAGGATGGTTGGGCAAGAGGTGAGATACTTATTAATAAAGAGGATATGACTATTGCTTCTATGGAGATAGAGTCTATCGACTCTGTTTTGGCTAGTCAGCCGTATAAGCGGTATATGGGAAGCCGAGTTAAAATAAAGAGAAAGGTCGGTCGTTTCTCTTTCAAAAAGATAGGAGATAAATATTATATGTCTGATTGCTATACTTACTATCGTTTTCAGACTCTAGACGAATTTGGCAAGGAGGATGAGATCACTTACTTTTGTGATGTTGAGTTTAAAGGTGTCATAGAAAAAAAGCAGATGCGTAATCGGCGTTTGTCCGGGTTCTGTCAAGAGCTGTTTTATTTTCCCGACTCTACCACCCGTGAATTCTGGAATGAAAATTTTGCTCAGGATCTGGAGACGTACTATCAAGGATCGGGGATAGCTCCAACAAGGCAGGTGCCAATGAGTAAAAAAATATTTAATGTAGTTAAGTTTGTTGTTCCTGCCGTGGCAATAGCTCTTTTGGTAAAATGATATGAATAGCCTGAAGATAAAGAATGGTTGGAATTTTATAAATTATCAAAAATAGATGATCAAATCACGCCTTACTTTGTTACATAAATAAGTTAATACACAAAAAATAGATAATATGGAAAATCATGAATGTGACTTATTGAATGAAAAGCAAATACAAGAGTTAAAAGCTCTGAAACGCAAAAATAGGAGGAGAAATGCATTCTGGCTCTTAATGGGATTGCAGGTTGGTTCGCTTGTCGTATCTTACTATTTAGGACGTTCGCATAAATAATAGATTGATTATCGAACTAAACTAGAAATGCACCTTTTGCGAAAACAAAGGTTTATCGAACTAGTTTGTCGCTTCTCTTTTCTCCCTCTTTATCGCTTTCTTTATCATTATCATGCGTTCCAGCTCTTGTAATAAAGAACCGTCCTCAACTCTGATTAGCATCCATTTACCATCATGTAGCTGAGGTGTTTGATCGAATATCGTTGTGAAGATATTGTTGAAGGACTCCCTGTACGCATTAAAAGTTATAACTTCTTTCTTACCATATATAAGGATTACTGAGAATGCATCTTTTTCGGGAAGTATGGATACTAGTGTTTTACCATTCTTGCGGTAGCGAATAATTACCCCATAATTTTTCCCTCCAAAAGAAATCTCTTGTTCGAAGTTATAGTTTTCATTCAGAAAGTCAAGTAACGAATCAAAGGCTTGCACAGCTTCTTTCTGTGCAATAAACTCTCTTATCTCATCCATATTGGGCAATGGATCTTCCCTATAAATTCGTTCAGGTAATGGTGTATTCATAAACATCTTATTTCTGATAGTTGTAAAGATAACTATTTTTCGTTGAATTTTGGTTTTCTGCTTATAATTAAATGTACGACAAGACATAAGCTTACAAAAAAGGCTCCTGTAAATACAACGCCATTCCATCCATAAGCTCCCCAGGCCTTACCTCCTACGAATGTACCGATAGAACCTCCTATGAAATAAGAGACCATATATACCGTATTCAAACGATTGGCAGCTTCTGGCTGGGATGATAGTACAATTGTTTGATTGGTGACATGCATTGCTTGCAGCCCCATATCTAAAAGAATAATACCCACAATGATTCCTATATAAGTGCTATCGGCCACCCCAAACACTCCCCACGAAACGATCATAATGAAGGTCGCTATGGCTATAAGCTTGTTTTTGTTTACTTTGCCCGATGCTTGTCCTACAAGGGTAGTCGCCAGCGCGCCTGCTATTCCGAACAAGCCCAAAGATCCGGCCACATCGCTTCCCTGAAAGTAAGGAGCTTCCTGAAGTCTGAAAGTGAGGGTAGTCCAAAATGCAGAGAAAGAGGCAAATCCCAAAGCTCCCCTTAATGAAGCTAATTGTAAGCTCGGAATGCTTCTTGCATATCGTATAACAGATCCCATCAGTTGTCCGTAAGTGCCCTTAAAGGTTGGTTGCATATTTGGTAACATCCATGCAATGAGTACGGCAAGTATAATCATGAGTCCTGCAGCAATGAGGAATACATTCCGCCAGCCGAGATATTCTCCTACAACACCACTGAAAACACGTGAGCCTAAAATACCTATCAGCAATCCACTCATAACGATACCTACATTTCGTCCCTTCTCTTCGGGGCGGGATAATTGGGCTGCTATGGGCACAAATATCTGAGGAACAACAGATGTAAGCCCGATACAAAAGCTCGCTGCGAGCATGACTATTAAGGACTTACTCAAAGCGAAAACGACTAATGAAAGGATTATGAAAAAGAAATCGATAAGGATAATCTTTTTTCGTCTAAACATGTCACCAAGTGGAATTATAAGTAATAATCCGGCAGCATATCCCATCTGGGTAAACATTGCGACCTTACTTGTTGCTGACTCAGATTCACCCAGTTCTTTGGCTATAACGCCCAGTAAGGGCTGATTGTAGTAATTGTTGGCTACTACAAGGCCTGCACCTATTGCCATCAGCCAAAGGATGCTTTTTGATAAAAACAATTCGTTTTCTTTTTCTGGCATTGTTGTCAAATTTACTTTTATTCAGCTTAAAGCCTTTTATCGTTTTTACACCTTAGTCGTAGACTTTACGGTGATTTATTTAAAATATTGTGAAATGCTTAAGTTGCATCTAAAGAGATATTTATTGTCAAAAAGGTGACAAAAGTGACACTTTATTTACTGTTTTTAATTGTTACCTTTTTTCTGTTTCTAATTTTATCAAAGGCTAAAAACAATATATAACATTCGCTATTGCTTTCTACTTAATAGATAATTTTATACTTATAAGATACTCTTTTTATGGGCTCGGTTTCGTCGGTTTTGGAGAACCGGCAGAACTAAAAAACATTTCTCAACGAAGTGAAATCCTTTATAGGAAAAGATATATTCTTATCTTGAGATTACAAACAGAAGTCTGTCTACAAGACTATTCTTATTATCTCTACTAAGAATCCTTGTATTATATAACTATCCAAGTTATATGTACGAATGAATAATATGAAGCCTACAAATGTATACCTACATTAATCGATAAAACGCTTTGTAATATCACCGAATGCATCTATACGTCTGTCTCGGAAGAATGGCCACCAACGTCGTACCTGTTCAGAACGCTTCATATCTGTTTCTACTATTTGTACTTCTTCTTTGTGGTTGGATGCCTGCCATAGAATTTCGCCTTGAGGGCCTGCAACGAAGCTGTTTCCCCAGAAAGTGATTCCATTGGTTTGTCCCGATGGGTCGGGTTCATATCCTGTGCGATTTACAGATATAACGTGCAGTCCGTTAGCAACTGCGTGTCCTCGTTGAGAGATCACCCAAGCGCCAAGCTGGCGGTTTTTTTCGTCTTCTGTATCGGTCGATTCCCAACCTATAGCTGTAGGGTAAATAAGAATATCAGCCCCAGCCATTGCCATCAGGCGTGCAGCTTCGGGGTACCACTGATCCCAACATACCAAAACTCCAAGTTTACCTAATGATGTTTCGATCGGCTTAAAGCCAAGATCTCCGGGAGTGAAATAAAATTTTTCGTAATAAGCAGGATCGTCGGGAATATGCATCTTGCGGTATTTACCTGCAATAGTTCCGTCTTTTTCTATTACTACAGCTGTATTGTGATACAGTCCGGGAGCACGACGTTCGAATAGGGAAAGTACAATGACAACTCCTAACTCTTTAGCCAGAGTCCCAAAGTCGTCGGTAGACGGTCCGGGTATTGTTTCGGCCAGATCAAAAATATTTGTATCCTCTACTTGACAGAAATAAAGCGAATTGTGAAGCTCTTGTAAAACAATGAGTTGTGCACCTTCGTTTGCTGCCTTACGGATTTTATCTTTTAGTCCTGCTATATTTTTCTGTATATCAGGAGTATTTGCCTGTTGTATGATTCCTATTTTCATAATCCTCTAATCTGGTAATTTAATTGTATTGGGAGACATTTGTATATGTTTCTCAAACTCATCGATCCTTAACTGAATGTCATCCAGAAACTCTTGCGTGCATCCGCCTTTTTTAGCATCCAGATAATATTGTTTAAGTAAAGGTAAAAATAATATGTCGTTTCCCGAAAATACCATCGCCGGAACATCATTTTTTATACACCTTAATAATAATGCTTTTTGATCTTTCATAAACGCTTGGGTATTATACAAAATTATCGGGATATTGCATTGTTATACAGTGCAACGAACCATGTTGACGTATCAAGGAAGAACAATCTATTCCTATGATTTCTCTTGTTGGAAAAGCTATTTCTAATTTCTCTTTGGCCTCTGTATCTCTTTCCTGATCGTTGTAGAATGGAAGTAGTACAACATCGTTCATTATAAGGAAATTGGCGTAAGTCGCCGGAAGCCTTTCATTGTCTTCGTCGTATACGGCTTTTGCCATAGGCAGCGAGATTAACTTATATGGATTGCCTTGATAATCGGTGAAGGTTTTTAATTGTTCCTCCATCTTGGCCAGAGCCTCATAGTGTTCGTCTTTTTTATCTTCACATTTTACATATACAATTGTGTGTTCGTCGCAATAACGAGCCAATGTATCTATATGGCTATCAGTATCATCTCCACTTAGGTAACCATGATCCAACCATAATATCTTATTTAGTCCGAAGACTTCTTTTAGATACTTTTCTATTTCATCTTTCGACATGAAGGAATTTCTGTTCGCAGAAAGCAAGCATTCGGATGTAGTCAAAAGTGTGCCTTTTCCGTCCGATTCCAATGCGCCTCCTTCGAGGGCAAAATCCTTCTTGTTGATTAACTCTACATCACTTTTAAATATACCGTTTTTGAACAAGCCTCTGCTTATTTGATTGTCGTAGTTCGATGCAAACTTTAATCCCCATCCATTGAATGTGAAATCATACACTTGTTTTTTCCCATTATTAATAACAGATATCCCGCTGTGATCACGTGCCCAAGTATCATTGGTTGGCAATTCTACCAATGTGAGATTTCGGAATAAGTCTTTATACTCTTTCAACTCATACTTCACGGTCTCTGCATTGTGACACACAACAATTAATTTTTGCCTTTTCAGTATTTCTACTGCTATATTAACATAGCATGCAGTCACTTCTTCGAGCATATAATCCCAATCGGTATCGGGATGAGGCCATGTTAACTGTATTGCACTTTGCGGATACCATTCGGGTGGAAAAAATATAGGATTCATTATCAACGGTCTTTTTATTGTTTGTTTGCTACACAAAAGTACAAAATTATTACTTCAATACACCTCCTGTTAATATCCGCCCCGAATTGATTGTTTGTCTTCGGGCAGAGAAGAAAAGTTCGGGATGAGAATAAGTACATAAGTTCGCAACTTCTATATTCTTGTTGTTGATGCCGGCTTCAATTAACAGTAATTTATTTGCCAATTCAAGATTTATGTGCATTTTCCCGCTCTCAGTATTGCGATATGCTATATCAGTGATGGAAAATCCTGTCTGAATAAAAGCATCCACAACTTCATCTCCTACTTCAAAGTGTTTCTGTGAGATGCAAGGGCCTATTCCTGCCACTAGATCTTGAGGTTTGCTGTCGAAGTGCTCTGTCATCTTTTCTATTGTTTTCTCTGCAATTCGGGCTACAGTACCTTTCCATCCGGCATGTATTGCAGCAAGCACATGTTGTACAGGATCAAATATAAGAATGGGCACACAATCGGCAGTGGTAACTCCTATGCAAATATCTTTTTGATTGGTGATTAAAGCATCAATGTCATTCAGATATTTTGCTTTTTCCAAATCACTTTTGTTCAGAAAGTCACTATCAATGATTCGTATCTGATCGTTATGAGTCTGATAGGGGATGTATAGGTTTTCTATGGATACATTTATTTCATCAGCAAGAAGTTCCTGATTTTCACTGACACAATCTGCATCATCTCCCGAATAAGGACTAAGATTTAGAGAAGCGTATGCTCCTGTGCTAATTCCTCCCTCAATGGTAGTTGTGAAAACAGATACGCTCTTTGTTGGAAAAGAGGGAAATGTTAGTAGATTCAGTCTGTTGCTTCGAATTGTATCCATATTCCTAATTTTAAGAAATGCCCTTGATCTCTGTTGATAAAGGGCATTTGCTTTTCTTATTTATTTTCTTCTTCAGTATCTTCTCCGTAATAAAAATCCGGATCGAAATCTTCATCCTCTTCCTCATCCCAGTCTTCTTCCTCGTAGTCATCTTCAGGGATAGATTCGTCATCATCATCGAATTCCACAACTTTTATGTCGAGGTTGCGATGGGTGATGCTTTCAAATGATTTTTTGTATTCACCGTCTGCATTTAGTTCACGCCATAGCATATCTTTTAGGGCTGTAATATTATAGCCTGTAATGGATGAAATAAATATATGAGGTATTTCGGGTAGATCAGCTTCCAAAGCTTCCATTAGTTCATCGTCGAGCATATCAGCTTTCGAGATCGCTAATATTCTTCGCTTATCTAACAATTCGGGATTGTACTGAGCCAATTCATTCAATAAAACTCTGTATTCTTGATGGATATCGTCAGCATCGGCAGGTACCATAAACAGTAAAAGCGAGTTACGCTCAATATGTCGTAGGAAACGCAATCCGAGTCCTTTCCCTTCGCTTGCACCTTCTATAATACCCGGTATGTCAGCCATTACAAATGATTTGTAATCACGATAACTTACGATCCCGATTTTAGGTTCAAGAGTAGTAAACGGATAATTTGCTATTTTGGGTTTTGCTGCACTAACGACTGATAGAAGTGTTGATTTTCCTGCATTCGGAAATCCTACGAGTCCTACATCGGCAAGAACTTTTAGTTCCAGTATGACCCTGCGCTCTTGAAATGGTTCGCCGGGTTGTGCATAGCGGGGAGCCTGATTTGTTGAGGTTTTGAAATGGTTGTTTCCTTTTCCCCCTCTTCCTCCTTTCAATAGAACAACTTCTTTTCCGTCTTCAGTAACGTCGCAAAGATATTCTCCTGTTTCGGCATCATAGGCTACTGTTCCGCAAGGAACATCTATGATTTTAGAATCACCACTTTTACCTGTACTCAATCTGCCCGATCCGCTTTCTCCATGTCCTGCAAGGACATGGCGTTGGTATTTCAGGTGGAGCAGTGTCCACATGTTTCGGTTGGCTCGGAGAATAATATCACCTCCGTCACCTCCGTCACCTCCGTCAGGGCCACCTTTCGGTATATACTTTTCCCTGCGGAAATGGGTTGAACCTCTACCACCTTTACCCGACCGGCAGTATATCTTGACGTAATCTATGAAATTTGATTCTGCCATATTTTTATTTATTCTATTTAGATAACAAAGGAAGTTATAATACCGTTCACGGTTTATAACTTCCCTGTATATATAAATAATTCAATTATTTAACTTTGTCCACGGCTTCGGCTATAAGATCAAATATTTGATCTATGGTGCCAACTCCTTTTATTGTGGCCAATTTCCCCGAATTCATATAATGATCTTTCAGTGGGGAAGTTTGATTTTTATATACATCAAGGCGGGATTTTATAGTCTCCAGATTATCATCTGAGCGTCCCGATTGTTGTCCGCGCTTAATAAGTCTGTCTATCAGTTCCGGCTCTTCTACATCGAGATTGATAACGATAGAAATTTCTTCTCCGCGTTCTTTTAATATTTTTTCAAGAGCCTCGCCCTGAGCGATTGTTCTTGGAAAACCATCGAATATAACGCCTGCTTTATCTTTCTTGCTATCCAAAACATTTGCCAGCATCCCGATAACTACATCGTCCGGTACAAGCTGACCTTTAGAGATATATTCTTCGGCCAATTTGCCTAGTTCGGTTCCATTTTTTATCTCAGCGCGTAGCACATCTCCTGTCGAAATGTGAGCGAGATTATATCTTGTGATGAGATTTTCACTTTGAGTTCCTTTTCCTGAGCCCGGAGCTCCAAAAATTATAATATTCAGCATACTGTTAGAATTACGAGTTACAAGTTACGGGTTGCAAACAGCAAGGCGTAAATCGTAAATATTATTGTTAAGAGTTTTTTATTTTGTATATGTCAGCAAGATTGCGGCCATAACCATCATAATCGAGTCCGTATCCAACGATAAAATCGCTAGGGATTTCTAATGCCACATAGTCTAGCTGTACTTTATGCTTTAAGGCATCAGGTTTAAGAAGGAGTGTAGTTACAAGTATTTCTTTCGGACTATCGCATGCCAACTGTTCGAGCATTAAAGACATCGTATAGCCTGTGTCTACTATATCTTCAACAATAACTATTGTACGATCTGTGATATCTTCTTCAAGTCCGTATATTTCTTTCAATTTACCTGACGATGACGTACCTTGATAAGATGACATTTTCACGAAAGATACTTCGCTTGGAACAGTAACACGCTTCATCAGTTCCGAAGCGTACATAAAAGAACCGTTGAGAACACAGATAAATAAAGGATCCTTACCTGCTAAATCTTTGTTCAGTTTTTCTGCGATATCATCTATTGCTTTTTCAATTACCTCCTGTGTCAGAAATAGTTCGAATTCTTTATCTTTGATTTTTACTGTCTTCATAGAAGCTCTTCTCCTTAAATATTTATTAAAGTGCAAAAGTAGTACATTTAGCTTAAAAATACATAACGAATTATGTTTTTTAATAAATAGAAATGAATAATTAGGGAGAAAATAAAAAAAGGCATTCTGAATGAATACCTTTTTATATATAAAGAACTTTACTTGTTATTGAGGTGCGCCGTACACTTCTTCACACGGCTGTACAATAACCCAACCTTCTCCTTCAAACATCATCTGGAAGCTTTCGCCGCTACCACGTCCGATGAATGTTTTGAGGGATATATCTGTTTTTATAGTTGGAGTCAGATTCCCCGACCATGCAACAGTGGCGTTAGGGTCCGTAAATATCGGTTGTCCCGGCTTCACCAATAACGTCATGGGTTTACCGTGAGTAGTGATAGCAACATGTCCTGTCCCTGCCAGACGTACTTGAAACAGTCCGCCGCCCATAATGCCGGCAATGCTTTTCATCATTTTTACATCTGATTGTATCGAATTTTCATGAGCAAGGATGTCATTTCCATTTACATTGATAGCTTCGTTTTCAAGATATAAGATTCTCACTCTTTTTTCGAAATCAGCCGCATATACACGTCCGGTTCCTGAAGTTCTCATCATAGTAGTTCCTTCTCCCGACATTGTTTTCTTTAGTAGGTTTCCGATGCCTTTGCTCAGCATACCCTCTCTTTCAAACTTTATGTTTCCTGTATAAGCAACCATTGCTCCTTTTTTTAACATGACCGTTTGGTTGTTGATGTTAAGTTCAAGCATATGAGTGCTTTCTAGCTGGAAGAAGTCGTTTTTTGACTCGTCTTGTGCAGTTTCTTCGATGAAAGATCTAATAGAATATTTGTTCATACACGTAAAGTTGTTGATAATGATTAATAAAAGTTGACTATAATTGAACAAAAGTAATAAAAATAGAGTATAAATAAAAAAGAACAGCTTTTAGAGCCTGATTCCAATATTTAAACAGAGTGAAACATTTCATCTCATTGAGATTATTTGTTTCACTCTGTATATCATAAAAACCGGATTGTCTCTTGATAGTTTTTCTTTATGTTTGGTGGCAGAACCTTATTTTATTCTTCAACCAGCGCAAAATCGAGTTGTTTCCGTTCCAGATTGGCTCGGGCAACTTTAATTTTCAGCGGGTCGCCAAGGCTGTAAGTGCGTTTTTTGCGACGACCTCGTAAGCAGTAATTCTTTTCATCAAATTCGTAGAAGTCATCATCCAAATCTCGTATCGGAATCATGCCCTCACACTTGTTTTCATTTATTTCTGCATAAACACCCCATTCTGTTATACCGGAGATCACAGCATCGAAGACCTGTCCGAGTTTATCAGACATATATTCTACTTGTTTGTACTTGATAGATGCTCTTTCTGCATTAGCGGCTAGCTGTTCCATTTCAGAGCTGTGTTCACATTTACCTTCGTATAGATGTTTGTTTACACTGCGCCCTCCATCCAGATATCTGGTGAGTAGCCTGTGCACCATCATGTCGGGATAGCGACGTATAGGGGAGGTGAAATGTGTATAGTATTCGAATGCCAGTCCGTAGTGACCGATATTGACTGTGGAATATATTGCTTTTGCCATCGCACGTATAGCGATCGTAGAAATAAGATTCTCTTCGGGTTTTCCGCTCACTTCGTCCAGTAGGTGATTGATAGCTTTCGATACATTTGTCTTTGTTCCATCTACTTTGATTTTGTAGCCAAAACGACGGATAAACTCAGAGAGGTTTTCCATCTTTTCGGTATTTGGTATATCGTGGATACGGTAAACAAATGTTTTCGCACTTTTATTCTTCGGAACATTTCCTACAAACTCTGCTACAGTTTTGTTTGCTAAAAGCATAAACTCTTCTATCAGTTTATTCGAATCTTTGGCGTATTTAAAATAAACACTCAATGGTTTTCCCTTCTCATCGATCTCGAATCTCACTTCGTGACGATCGAACGCGATAGCTCCGTTGTCGAAACGTTTAGCCCGCAATTTTTTTGCCAGATCGTTTAGTTGTAAGATTTCTTCCTTAAAGTCTCCCTCGGCCCCTTCTATTATGTCTTGAGCTTCCTCGTACGTAAATCGTCTGTCGGAATGGATAACAGTGCGGGTAATTCTATGCTTTTTTATATTTGCTTCATCATCTAGCTCGAAGATAACAGAGTAGCATAATTTATCTTCGTGAGGACGTAGTGAACACAGATTGTTACTCAGCCTTTCGGGTAGCATCGGGATGGTGCGGTCTACAAGATAGATGGATGTAGCTCTACTCTCACCTTCTTTATCTATCGTGTCTCCCTCTTGTACATAGTGCGTTACATCAGCTATGTGCACACCTACTTCCCAACGTCCGTTTTTTAATTGTTTGATAGATAATGCGTCGTCGAAGTCTTTTGCATCTCGTGGGTCGATGGTAAATGTCGTTGTACTACGCATGTCCTCGCGCTTGGCTATCTCTTCGGCGGTGATGTCATCCGGTATTTTATTTGCTGCCGCTTCTACCTTTTCAGGATATTTGTATGGTAATCCAAATTCGGCAAGGATCGCATTCATCTCGGTGTTGTTTTCTCCTGCCTTTCCCAGTATGTCTATAACTTTTCCTATCGGGTTCTTGGCTTTCTGAGGCCATTCTACTACCTCTACCAATGCTTTGTCTCCGTCATTTCCTCCTTTGAGGTTGTCTTTCGGGATGAATATGTCATTCGCAAGTATCTTGCTATCCATTACCAAGAAAGCAAATTGCTTTTGTACATCGAGCGTGCCAACAAATGTTGTTTGTTTCCGTTCCAGTATTTCTAATACTTCTCCTTCCGGATCACGCCCTTTTCGCTTTGCCAGCATTTGTATTTTCACACGGTCGCCATTCATTGCGTGAGCCGAATTGCGTTCGGCAATAAATATATGAGCCGAATCACTTTCTCCATCCGGTACGAAAAAGTTTTTGCCATTGCTTCTTCGTTCGAATACTCCTTCAACAAAGATTCCTCTATTGTTCGACTTATATTTTCCCTTTCCGGTTTCTATTATAAAATCATCTTCTTGGAGGTCGTATAGTATATTGCTTATTAGTTGTTTCTCTGCAGGTTTTTTGAATCCTAATTTTTCGGCTACCTGTTTAATGCCAAATGATTCGGAAGAATTCTTGTTGAAAAAGTTTACAACGGAATTTGTAATGTCGCTTTTAGTCTTCCTTTTGTCTTTTTTATGAGGAGCTTTATTCTTACTCATATTTCTCTTATTAAATTATTTCTTAATATCTATAACAACCGTTTGTTGTTAATTTTTATCTGTATATCTGTTAAAACTACTCAAATGTACAAAAAAGTATGGATATTAGATATTAGATAAAGTATGAATAAAATTTAATTATCAAGATTTTGTGTAATTTTACATCCTGTAAAAATGAAAATATAATGTCTTGTATTTTAAGTATAGAAACTTCTACAGAAGTATGCTCAGTAGCTGTCTCTAACCGAGGTGAAATAATATTTGAAAAAGAAAATATAGAAGGTCCTTCCCACGCTGTTCTCCTCGGAGAATATGTAAATGAAGCAATCCAATTTTTGAGATTGGAGAATATGTCGTTAGACGCCGTTGCTGTTAGTTGCGGACCGGGCTCTTATACGGGGCTTCGTATCGGAGTGTCTGAGGCAAAAGGTCTTTGCTATGGATTGAATATTCCTCTGATTGCAATTAATACATTAGAATTGATGGCTTATGGGGTTGTAAAATCAAACGTGATTGATCGGTCAATTCTTCTTTGTCCGATGATAGATGCCCGTAGAATGGAGGTTTATGATGCCTTGTTTGACTTTGACTTAAACTTGAAAAAAGAAATATCAGCTGATATTATAGACGAAAATTCTTTTGCTGACATTCTGAATGAAAATAAGATAGCCTTTTTCGGTAATGGTGCAGACAAATGCAAAAACGTCTTGTCGCATGCGAATGCTCAATTTATAGATAACGTATATCCGAAGGCTGCAAATATGGTGACATTAGCAGAGAAAGCCTATGAGGAAAAATCATTTGTAGACGTTGCTTATTTTGAACCATTCTATCTCAAAGAATTTGTAGCAACTACACCTAAAAACAAGGTTTTGTCGGGGAAATAATATTTTAGTCGAATACAAAAATATCTTCGATCGGGGTCTTCAATGTTCTTGATATATCAATAGCTAATTTTAGAGAAGGATTGTATTTTCCTGCTTCTAAACGGATAATTGTTTCCCTGCGTACTTTTACTATTTCCGCCAGTTCTTCTTGTGTCAGCCCGGCTTTTAATCTATAGTCTTTTAGGTATGATTTAAATTCAGACATATATAAACTATTCTCTTTCGTAATAGAAAAAAGCACAAACCTGAGTTACTATTGTGCAAAAGAATCCTATTGCTGCTGTTCCAATAAAAAAAGATGGTGAATATGCTAAACCAAAAGAATGATACAGTATGTTTGGTATTATACCTAGTATAAGTAGTGTGCCGACAGCTATTATTGCTGCTATACGATTCGATTTAGCTATATTTTCTTCTGTTCTCTCGTCTACTCCTTTTTTTAATTCTCTATATAGCGGGATGTAGGCTAAAAATGCTAGATATGACAGGTTGAATAAGTTTTGCAGATCATAATCTATGAAATAGTTTAATCCAGACAGCCCAAAAATCCCTAAGAATGATAGATTCTTATATGTCCTAATTTGCTTCTCGGTCATAATATTTAATTTAAGTCATAAAAATAATATTTACGTGACAAATATATCACTTTTATTTATGGTGACAAATATATCACATGAAAAATAAATGATAAATATTTGTATTATAAAAAATAACATCTATATTTACGAAAAAATAGTAGATTTACGTAAAATTTATAATAATGGAAAAGTTAACCCATCAGGAGGAAGCGGTAATGCTTCATATTTGGCAATTAAAAGAGTGTGTAGTAAAAGACATTCTAAATGAAATGGATGATCCAAAGCCGCCTTACACTACTGTTGCTTCTATTGTTCGTAATCTGGAGCAAAAGGATTATTTGAACTCTAAGAAATATGGAAATGTGTGGGTTTATACTCCGAAAGTAGCCGAAGATGATTATAAGAAGGCTTTTATGTCGAATGTGGTGAAGAGTTATTTCGAAAACTCGTATAAAGAGTTGGTCTCGTTCTTTGTGAAAGAAGAAAAGATATCCCCTGAAGAGTTGCAAGAAATAGTGAAAATGATAGAAAAAGGAAAAGAGTAAATCATTTAATTGTTAACGCCATGGAACACACAATTATACCTTATTTGATTAAAGCTTCTGTATCATTGGCTTTATTTTATGGCTTATATATGTTGCTGTTAAGAAAGGATACTTTTTTCCGCCTGAGGAGATTTTATTTTCTTTTTTCAATCGTTTTTTCATTACTATTTCCTTTTTTGATGATTGAAGTGACGGCTAAAGAAGAGGTTCCTGTTCAGATACCGGCATATTGGCTTTCGCAAATAGAGGTATCGGCAATGCCCGCACAACAGGTTTCGGTGATTGATTGGAAACTGATTGCTTTATTTGCAATAGGAGCAGTATCTCTGATTTATGCACTAAGATTTATAATGCAATTATTTTGTATACTAAAGTTGAAGGTCGGTCATGATTCTGAAAAATTGGATACATGTTGTATTGTAAAAATAAAAGACAGGAAAATCTCGCCATTCTCATTTTTTAGATGGATTTTTATCGGCTCTCAAATTGACGGAGAAGAAAAGTTAAAAGAAATTATAGCCCATGAGATGGTTCATGTCAGACAATTACACTCTGTAGATGTATTACTAGCCGAAGTCTTGTGTGTATTCTTCTGGTGGAATCCTTTTGTCTGGCTTTTGAAAAAGGAAATAAAAATAAATCTTGAATATCTAGCGGATGAGGGGGTCTTGAAGGAAGGATTCAGTCCCAAAGAATATCAATATATATTATTGCAAGTATCAAACGTAAATACTGGTATACCAATTATAAACAATTTTAATGTATCACAATTAAAAAAACGAATTACCATGATGAATAAAAATAGGACATCGCTAGGTAAAGCAACTAAATATTTATTGCTTGTTCCGGTTGTTTTTGTTTTGCTATTAGGAAATGCTGTGCAGGCTTCGCCGGATATAGCAGATATGATAACGATACCTTTTGTTAATGATGGGCAACAAGTGCCTCAGAAAAAAGGAGATGTATACGTGACTGTAGACAAAATGCCTGAATTTCCGGGAGGACTGAATGCTCAGCAAAGGTTTATTGCGCAAAATTTGAAGTATCCTGTTGAAGCTCAGGAAAAAGGCATTGAAGGGCGTGTGACTGTACGTTATGTAGTGAAAAGCACGGGAGATATATCAGATGTAGTGGTTATAAGAGGTGTTCATCCGTCTTTGGACAAAGAAGCTGTTCGTGTCGTGAAAGCTATGCCAAACTGGATTCCCGGAAAGCAAAATGGAAAAGCTGTTGATGTGTACTATACATTACCTTTGATATTCAAAATATCAGGCAGTAAGAAAAATTTTTCGGAGGGAGAAAAAGATAAAGATGTTATGGTTGCCGTCGGATATGGAACTCCTAAAAAAGAAGGTATTACATTGAAAGAAGGTGGTGCTGAACCATCAGTAGGTCATCCTTTCATTACCGTGGAGGATATGCCGGTGTTTTCCGGAGGGGAGTCGGCAATGCAGAAGTTTGTAGCAGATAATCTGAAATATCCTGAATCTGCACAAAAAGCAGGTGTACAGGGGCGTGTAACTGTTCGCTTCATAGTGGGCAAAACAGGAGAGATCTCAGATGTAAGAGTTATTAGAGGTATCGATCCTGAATGTGACGCAGAGGCTTTGAGAATGATACAATCTATGCCAAAATGGACTCCCGGCAAGCAGAATGGAATAGCTGTACCTGTGTATTTCACATTGCCGATTGTATATAGACTTAAAAAAGATACTGTAGTAAATACAACAAAGAAATAGCAGATTTTTTTCTCAAGATTATATAGAGGCTGGGTGATAAATAGCCTACCTCTATTAGTCTTGAATTGCAAAAGATAATCTATGAAAAAGACCTTGATACTCCTTTCTTTTTTAATTGTGCATTCTGTTTTGTTTTCTCAAACTGTAGAGAATGAACTGGAAGCTTACATTCAAAATTTTCAATACCAAAAAGCGTTGGAGTATATTTCCGATAAAGAACCTTCGGCGTATCTACAGTTTCAGGAAGCGATGTGTCATAAAGCTTTGGGTAATTATTTGAAATCGATCGATATTTTACAAAGACTATCTACCAATAATCCCGAAAATGTTCGGGTTAAATCTGAATTAGCCAATTGCTTTGCGATAACAGGACGGAGGCAGGCTGGGATAGATTGTTATAATGATCTGATTCGTTTGGATTCAACGAACTTATATTATAAGATACAAAAGGCTGAACTGCTATTCCAGCAGACGAAGTATGAAAAAGCGTTGTGTTTGTTTAAAGAGATATACGGTCGGAATAATTCTCCCAACACTTTAACTCAGATAGCTCAGTGTTTTGAGAAGATGAATCAAGCTGATAGCGCTATGGTGTACTTCAAAGCGGCATGGGATACTAATCGCTCTGATAGTTATTCTGCGGCAAGTCTTACTAACCTATGCTTAAAGGCTGGTCGTAGCCTAGAGGCTTTAGCTCACTCTACAGTATATCTTGAAAAAGACAGCACCGATCAGCAGATGAATTTGCTGAATGCGTTGACGTATTATGTGATGGATAATTATGAGGAAGCCATCTTCCGATTTAAGAAGTGTTATGAAGCCGGTGATTCCTCGCTTATTGTTAATCGTAGTCTTGGAATTTCTTACTATTCATTGAGGGAGAATTACGAAGCTGAGATTTTTTTAGACAAAGCATTTCGCCAGGATACTACAAATAATAATGTGCTCTATTGCCTTGCTGTAAGTTCGAACGAATTGGCAGATCATAAAAAGGCAATTCCCTTGTTTCGGAAATTGTTGGATAGGACAATTCCGCCTGATCTGACTTTATATCTTTATTATAAAGGATTGGCATCGGCTTATGATAAGGGCTCTCTTTTCGAAGATGCTGTAGAGGCATATAAAAAGGCATTGATATATGCCGGTACAAATCAGAAAATGACAATAAATTTTGCGATAGGTCAATTGTACGAAAATCAGGTAAAAGATAGTTCGAACGCTCTTATATACTATCAGAATTATAGACACGATTTGAACGGATACCTAGAAGGTCTGATAAGAAAAAATGAAACGGATGAAAATGTTGACGATACGAAGAAGCGACTGAAATATTTAGATGAACATATCAAAGAATTAACAAAAGCGATGTCTGTTAATTAGCTGATCAAACCCCAGTTGTACTTGTTACCACCTAGTTTGCGTAATTGTCTCTTTAGTAATAAGCTGTCAGGCTTTTCCATTTGCGGATCTTCATCCAGTACTTTCTGTGCGACTTCACGTGCATATTGCAGTATCTCCCCGTCTCGTACAAGATTTGCTATCCGCAGATTGAAAGGGATGCCGCTCTGCTGAGTTCCTTCCAGATCGCCCGGGCCTCTTAGTTTTAGGTCGGCTTCGGCTATTTCAAAGCCGTCATTGCTTTCTACCATTATGTCGATACGCTTCCGTGTGTCGGCTGATAGCTCGTAAGGCGTCACCAGAATACAATATGATTGGTCTGCTCCACGACCAACACGTCCTCGTAATTGGTGCAGCTGTGATAGCCCGAAGCGTTGAGCCGATTCTATTACCATAACGGATGCGTTTGGTACATTTACACCTACTTCAATAACGGTAGTAGCTACCATTATTTGAGCCTCATTGGTTACAAAGCGTTGCATTTCTGCATCTTTTTCTTTGGGTTTCATTTTGCCATGAACCTTGCAGACCGTATACTCGGGGAAGATTTCTTTTATATGCTCAAATCCCTCTTCCAGATTTTTGAGGTCGAGTTTTTCACTTTCTTCTATCAGTGGATACACTATATATACCTGTCTTCCCTCTTGCAATTGTCTGTGAATGGACTCGTATAAAGCCCCTCGCTTTTTGTCATACTGATGAATTGTTTGTATGGGCTTGCGTCCCGGTGGAAGCTCGTCTATTACCGATACGTCCAAATCGCCATATATGGTCATTGCCAGCGTGCGGGGAATAGGGGTGGCAGTCATTACTAAGATATGTGGCGGGTTTACATTTTTCGACCACAACCTGGCTCGTTGTGCTACACCAAAGCGATGTTGCTCGTCAATAACCACTAAGCCTAAGTTTGAAAACTGTACGGTGTCTTCTATAAGTGCATGTGTGCCAATTAATATTTGAAGGTCTCCCGTCAATAGAGCATTGTGTATGCGTTCTCTATCTGATTTTTTTGTTGAGCCTGTTAGTAATTCTACATTTACATCAAGCCCTGCTAATGCTTCTGTGATTGTTTGGTAATGCTGGGTTGCCAATATTTCCGTTGGAGCCATCAGAGCTGCTTGGAAGTTGTTGTCCAACGCAATTAACATGAGCATAAGTGCTACAAGCGTCTTTCCGCTACCAACATCTCCTTGCAGTAAGCGATTCATTTGTTCGCCGGTAGCCATATCTAGCCTGATTTCTTTTATGATTCGTTTTTGTGCATTGGTCAAAGGAAAGGGGAGGTTTTCATCATAAAACCTGTTGAGGTAATCGCCTACCTTAGAAAAAACGAATCCTTTTAACTTTGACTTTCTGTCGGCAGTATATCTTAGAATGTTTAGCTGAATATAGAATAATTCCTCAAATTTCAATCTGTATTGCGCTTCTCGTAACAATGTTGTACTTTCCGGAAAATGGATGTTGCGCATAGCACTTTTTAACCCCATCAAGCGTGCTTCGTTGATGATGCTGTCCGGTAGCGTTTCGGGTAAGCTTCTTACAACTGAAGAAAATGCGGCTGCCATTATTTTCTGAATTGCTTTTGAGTTCAGATAATGGTTTTTCATTTTCTCTGTTGTGTTGTAATAAGGCATCAAGCCTGTAGGGCGTTCTTCTTCGCTGATATATGGGTCAATATCGGGATGTGGAATATTAAACTTGTCTCCAAAAAGAGTAGGTTTCCCAAAAACAATATAGGGTAAGTTCACTTTATATTTATCCGTAATGAACTTTGCTCCTTGAAACCATACCAGATCAATAAATCCTGTGCCATCCGTAAAATGTGCTACGAGTCTTTTTTTTCTGCCTTCACCGAATGTCTCAAAAGCTGTAATTCTTCCTCTTATTTGTATATATGGCATATTACCGTCTATCTCGTGTATAAAATAGATACGGCTGCGGTCTATATATTTGTAGGGAAAATAATATAGTAAGTCTTCAACCGAAAATACATTTATTTCCTTGTTGAGTATTTCGGCCTTCTTGGGGCCTACTCCTGCCAGATATTTTATGTCCGTCTGAAAAGAATCTGTCATCTTTCGGTTTAATGCCTAAATTCAAATAAAGTTAGCTTTCTGTTATTTTTGTTCTACGAAGATAATAAATAAAAATGTTTTGCGATCAAGAGGAGGTTGTTATTGCCTATTGGGAGGATAATGTTTAATGTGTCTTGTTTTAATAAAGGATGAAATTTTTATTAAAAAATTTAAATTAAAAGGCTTGAAGGTTAAAATCGCAAAGCTTATTCGTTTATTTTTAGTCTCATATGATGTCATATTTAAATAATAACGAAAGTAAATGTTAATTAACATTTGTGCTAATAGATATTCTTAGAATGCTCTGTATATTTGTATTACCTGACGATTTATTATGAAAAATGAGTAAAATAAGGATGTCCGGCAGTTTTGGCGATGATCACATGAATGAACATTAATTGTGTAATTGCATTATAATAACATAACAGGCGCATGTAGTTTATTATGAGAATCGGAATAGATATAGGTGGATCAAAAATCCGTATGGCAGTGGTTGATGGCGGGCAGATATATAAAAAAATAGAAGCTCCTACGAATGCTGCTGAGTCAGAAGAAGCGATCCTTGCTAACTTGTGTGATATGATCCGCAAGATAATGAACTCAAATATTAGAGGGATTGGCATTGGAGTTCCATCCGTTGTTGATGCAGAACAGGGAATTGTATATAATGCTGTGAATATTCCATCTTGGAAAAGAGTCTACCTAAAAGATATTCTGGAAAAAGAATTCAGAATTCCTGTTTTTGTAAATAATGAGTCTAACTGTTTTGCTTTCGGCGAGCGTTATTATGGAGAAGGCACAGCTTACCGGAATATTGTTTGTGTAACTCTCGGTACCGGGGTAGGAGCAGGAATTATCATCAATGACGTATTGTATAACGGAAATAATACCGGCGCCGGAGAAATAGGGAGTCTTCCTTATCTCGATGCCGATTATGAATATTATTGTAGTCGTAAATTTTTTGATCGTAATAATATTTCCGGTCGTGATGCTTTAAACATGGCTTTGGTTGGAGATACACAGATGATTTTACTGTGGGAAGAATTTGGTAAGCATATCGGCAAACTGATAAATGCTATCTTGTTTACTTACGATCCGCAAGCTATAATACTAGGGGGTGGGCTCTCGGCAGGATATCAGCTGTTTTCGGAGAAAATGTTTGATGTGATTACGACCTTTCCTTATCCTGAGACAATAAAGAGAATGAAGATACTACTATCTCGTAAAGAAGATATATACCTACTTGGAGCAGCTGCTTTAGTTGTTTGATTTTTTATAATAAATATTTACAATAGAACCATTAATAAATTTTTAACATGAGATTGGATTTAAGTTCGCAAATCGTATTAGATCGGGTGTCACCACGATATTATCGTCCCGAAAATGAATTTGAGCTTTCTGCTTTAACTCGTTTCGAGAAAGTACCCACCCAAATATATGAATCTTCAGTAGAGGCTTCGCTAAGCATCGCTAGAGATATTGCGCAAAAGATTAAAAACAAAACTATTGCCGGACAAAAATTTGTTTTGGCACTTCCCGGAGGACATTCACCTCAAACTATTTATCAAGAGCTGATACGTTTGCATAAAGAAGACGGACTAAGCTTCAAAGATGTTGTGATATTCAATATCTACGAGTTTTATCCTCTTGTGCCTCAGTCTAGTGGTAATCTGAAACTACTGAAAGAGTCTTTCTTGGATTATATAGATATTGATCTGAACAATGTATATTCTCCTGATGGACAAGTACGCAAAGAGGAAATATTGAACTATTGTAAAGCCTACGAACAGACTATACAAAACGTTGGAGGAATTGATTATTTGTTATTGGGATTAGGCCGTGCTGGTAATATCGGAATTAACATTGCCGGATCGAGTATGAATTCAAATACTCGCTTAGTCCTGTTGGATCAGCAATCGAGAAAAGAAGCTATAAACACATTCGGATCATTAGAGCAGGTTCCACCTAGTGCAGTAACGATGGGGATATCTACTATTATGAGAGCTCGTGAGATAGCTCTTATCGCTTGGGGTGAGGATAAAGCAAAAAGTATAAAAGATGTGGTAGAAGGCCCGGTTTCTGAGTCTGTTCCTGCTTCATGCTTGCAAGCTCATCCAAATGCAACTGTACATATTGACCTGAATGCGGCATTTAGTCTGACTCGTATAAACCAACCATGGTTGGTAACAAGCTGTGAGTGGACTAGCAAAATGATTCGCAGAGCTATTGTTTGGCTTTGTTTCAAAGTGAATAAACCGATCTTGAAATTAACGAATAAAGATTATCAAGATAATAGCCTCGAAGAGTTGTTAGCGCTATACGGTTCTGCTTACAATGTAAATATTAAGATATTTAACGATCTTCAACATACAATTACCGGTTGGCCCGGAGGTAAACCAAATGCTGACGATACTAATCGTCCTGAACGAGCAACTCCGTATCCAAAAAAAGTAATCGTTTTCAGCCCGCATCCCGATGATGATGTAATTTCTATGGGAGGAACATTCAAACGTCTTGTTGACCAGAAGCACGATGTGCATGTGGCATACCAGACATCAGGTAATATTGCGGTAGGCGATGAAGAGGTAGTTCGTTATGTTTCTTTCTTAGAAGATGTGAGAAATAAATATGATGCCAATAATGAAGTATTGAAGAAAAAATATGCTGATGTTTTGCAGTTTTTGTTGCAAGATAAAAAAGAAGGTGATGTTGATACCGCAGACATTCTTTTCATGAAAGGGCATATTCGCCGTCAGGAAGCTACAACAGCTTGCCGTTATGTAGGAGTGCAACCTGAAAACGTTACATTCTTAGATCTTCCATTTTATGAAACCGGCCGTGTGAAGAAAAATCCGATTTCAGAAGCAGATGTAGAAATTGTGAAAAACTATTTGGTAAGCGTGCAACCTCATCAGATATTTGTTGCAGGTGACTTGGCTGACCCACATGGAACTCACAAAGTGTGTCTTGATGCTATACTTGCTGCTATTGACGAGCTAAAGGGCGCAGAGTGGCTCAAAGAATGTCGTATCTGGATGTATCGTGGTGCTTGGGCTGAGTGGGAAATTGACCATATTGAAATGGCTGTGCCTATCTCTCCCGAAGAACTTCGTAAGAAAAGAAATGCAATATTGAAACATCAATCGCAAATGGAGAGTGCTCCGTTCTTGGGCAACGATGAGCGTCTTTTCTGGCAACGTTCCGAAGACAGAAACCGTGCTACAGCCGAATTGTACCGACAGTTAGGATTGGCATCATACGAAGCTATTGAAGCATTTGTAGAATATCATCCTTTATAATATTATTACGAAGACAAACCTTTTAGTATATTGTACTAAAGGGTTTGCTTTGTTTTTTATAAACTAACATATTTAAGATTTAATAATCATGAGATTAATTATTCAACCAGATTACGATTTACTTTCGCAATGGGCGGCAAACTATGTAGTTTCTAAGATTAAGGCTGCAAATCCAACTGCTGAAAAACCTTTTGTGTTAGGATTGCCCACCGGTTCTTCGCCTATGGGTATGTATAAAGCGTTGATAAAGCATTATCAGGAAAAGAGAGTTTCCTTTCAGCATATTGTCACTTTCAACATGGATGAGTATGTGGGTTTACCGAAAGATCACCCGCAGAGTTACCATACTTTTATGTGGAGCAATTTTTTCAGCCATATAGATATCAATCCGGCAAATGTAAATATGCTGAATGGTAACGCATCAGACCTAGAGGCTGAGTGTGCGGCTTACGAAGCTAAAATGAAGGCTGTAGGCGGTGTTGATTTGTTCTTAGGAGGGATTGGTGCAGATGGTCATATTGCTTTTAATGAGCCGGGATCTTCTTTGTCTTCTCGTACTCGTATAAAAACGCTGACACAGGATACCATAATTGCGAACTCACGCTTTTTTGATAACGATGTAAACAAAGTGCCAAAAACATCAGTCACTGTTGGCGTTGGAACAATTCTTGATGCTAAAGAAGTGCTAATCATGGTGAATGGTCATAACAAAGCCCGTGCTTTGGCTCAGGTGGTAGAAGGTTCTATCAACCAAATGTGGACTATCACCGCTTTGCAATTGCATCCTAAAGGAATTATTGTTTGCGACGAGATGGCAACTTATGAACTAAAAGTAGGAACATACAATTACTTTAAAGATATTGAAGCCGTAAACTTAAATCCGGATAGCCTCCTTTAATTTTACAGTATTAACGATATGTAAGCTGTGTACATTTTTGTATGCAGCTTTTTTTATTGAATAAGCTTTTGATATTTATTCAAAATTTATATATTTATCCTTATATATGGATTGAATCTATATATGTATATTATTTGTTGTTTTTGTATATAAATATAGATTGAATGGAAAATAGGAATGTATCGATGATAACCAAGTCGATGGAGTTGCTTGAGCTTTTGTCGGAGCATCCTCAAGGACTGACTTTGCAAGAAATTGTTGGGCTTCTCGATTATCCAAAATCATCCATTTATAAAATAGCGACAAATCTTCTCGAGATCGGTTATATAGGGCGAGAACCCGGTAACTTTCGTTATTTCCTTTCCCGAAAATTACTTTTGCTCGGACTTAAAGCTGTAAGTAGCTACGATATCATTGAGATGTCGGAAGAATATATGAAGCGTTTGCGTGATAATGTCGGAGAATCGGTCATGATAGGAACACTTGTTGATGCAGAAGTGGTTTTATTGAAGCAAGTGCAGGGGAATCTAGACTTTGTGTTCATCTTACAGCAAGGGATGCGCTTCAATCTTCATTCTACTGCTCCGGGGAAAGTATTACTGGCTTTTATGTCGGGGAAGAAACAAAAGGAAAAACTTTCGGAGATACGCTTTGAGGCTTTGAATGAATATACGATAACAGATAAAGAGCAACTGGAGAAAGAGTTGAATAAGATAATTCAGGACGGATATGCAATAGATCTTAATGAGACTGTTGAAGGTGTGCATTGCATTGCAGCCCCCATATTTGATGAAAAAGGAAATGCAATAGCCTGTATTTGGACTTCGGGTCCGGCAGGACGCTTACCAAAAGAAATAGTGAAAAACATAGGACTCCAGATTAGGGATACAGGATTGGAGATATCTCGTAATATCGGATATAATCGTAAATTAAAAACAAGATAGAAAAATGAAAAAAATCGCAGTTAGTTTATTTGCTGTAGTATTAGCCCAATTTGCTTCAGCACAGAGTTTAGAAAAAATGCAATGGTTTAATGAACCTGAAAAATGGGAAGTGAAAAATAAAACATTAAGTATGTTTGTAACACCTCAGAGTGATTATTGGCGTATATCTCACTATGGGTTTACTGTCGATGATGCTCCTTTTTATTATACGACATATGGAGGAGAGTTTGAGGTGAAAGTAAAAATTACAGGAGATTACAAAGCTCGTTTCGATCAAATGGGCTTGATGCTTCGTATAGATCACGAAAACTACATCAAGACAGGGATCGAATTTGTAGATGGAAAGTATAATTTAAGTACTGTGGTAACTCATAAGACCAGCGACTGGAGCGTTATTGAATTGGATAAAAAGATATCTTATGTATGGATCAAGGCTGTAAGACGTATTGATGCAGTGGAAGTTTTTTATTCTTTCGATGATAAGACATATACTATGATGCGTAATGCTTATCTGCAAGATAATACTCCGGTAATGGTAGGTTTGATGGCCGCCAGTCCCGATGGTAATGGTTTTGAGGCTAAATTCGAAAACTTTAAGGTGACTCACTTGCCTGATCAAAGGAGACTGAAATGGCTGGAAAATAATAAATAACCGTCAGTAAAAGTAGAATACACGATATGAGAGGCTATCCTTCAGGGATAGTCTCTTTTTTATATTCTGTTCGTTATCAGGTATAAAGTTGATTGCTGACATTTTGTCACTATTGTTGTTTGGCAAGTAATTTGAACGATAGAATATAAATACTATAAATAACGAAATAAAGAAACTAAAAATATGAATTTCAACAATTTTACAATCAAATCTCAAGAGGCTGTTCAAAAAGCAATTGAGATAACGAAAGAGAAAGGACAGCAAGCTATCGAGCCTGCTCATATTCTACTTGGAGTGATTATGAGTGGTGAGAATGTTGTGAATTTTCTTTTTCAAAAGCTTGGAGCTAATCCGGCGTATATTACTTCTGTGCTTAATAAAGAAATAGACTCTTTTCCGAAAGTATCGGGTGGGGGCGAAGCATACTTAAGCCGCGAAAGTAATTCAGCTTTGGACAAAGCAATGGATTATGCTAAGAAAATGGGAGATCAATATGTATCTATCGAGCATTTGCTGTTAGGTATTTTGGCTAGTAAAAGTTCGGCTTCGCAGATATTGAAAGATGCGGGAGTTTCAGAAAATGAGTTGCAGCAAGCTATAAGTGAGCTGCGTAAAGGTAGTAACGTAAATAGCCAAAGTGCAGAAGATACATATCAGTCTTTGGAAAAATATGCTATCAATCTGACTCAAAGAGCAAAAGACGGGAAACTTGATCCCGTGATTGGTCGTGATGAAGAAATTCGTCGGGTACTTCAGATTCTGAGTCGTAGGACAAAGAATAACCCGATACTTATCGGTGAACCCGGTACAGGAAAAACAGCTATTGCAGAAGGTCTTGCTCATCGTATTGTTCGTGGTGATGTGCCCGAAAATTTAAAAAGCAAACAAATCTATTCTTTGGATATGGGTGCTCTGATTGCAGGAGCTAAGTACAAAGGAGAATTCGAAGAGCGTCTCAAATCGGTAGTGAACGAAGTGACAAAATCGGAAGGGGAGATTATTCTTTTCATCGACGAAATACATACTCTGGTGGGCGCCGGTAAGAGCGAAGGTGCTATGGACGCAGCCAATATTTTGAAGCCTGCCTTAGCTCGTGGAGAACTGCGCTCGATAGGAGCTACCACTTTGGACGAATATCAGAAATATTTTGAGAAAGATAAAGCACTCGAACGCCGTTTCCAGATAGTGATGGTAGATGAGCCAAGCGAAGTGGATGCAATATCTATCCTGCGTGGCTTGAAAGAGAAATATGAAAACCACCATAAGGTACGTATCAAAGATGAGGCTATTGTTGCTGCTGTCCAGCTATCGAGCCGTTACATTACAGATCGTTTCTTACCCGATAAGGCAATTGACCTGATGGATGAGGCTGCTGCCAAATTGCGAATGGAAGTGGATTCTGTTCCCGAAGAACTTGACGAAAAGAGCCGTCGTATCAAGCAACTAGAGATTGAACGAGAAGCTATCCGTCGAGAAAATGACAATCAGAAAGAAGCTGAACTGACTAAAGAAATCAGTAAACTCAAAGAAGAGGAAACAGAACTTAAAGCAAAATGGCAATCAGAAAAAGACGTCATTAATAAGATACAGCAGAATAAGATAGATATTGAGAATGCTAAGTTTGAAGCTGAAAAAGCAGAGCGTGAAGGTGACTATGGTAAAGTCGCAGAATTGCGTTACGGCAAAATAAAAGAACTGGAAACAGGCATTGCTCAACTCCAATCTCAATTGCATGACATGCAAGGCAATCAGGCAATGGTAAAGGAAGAGGTCGATTCTTTTGATATTGCAGATGTTGTTTCTCGCTGGACAGGTATACCTGTGAACAAGATGCTTCAAAGTGAAAAGGATAAGTTGTTAAACTTGGAAGAGGAACTGCACCGAAGGGTTGTTGGCCAGGATGAGGCTATCTCTGCCGTATCCAATGCTATTCGCCGTAGTCGTGCCGGGTTGCAAGACCCGAAACGTCCGATAGGTTCGTTTATATTCTTGGGTACAACAGGTGTCGGTAAAACTGAACTGGCAAAAGCCTTAGCGGAGTTCTTGTTCGATGATGAGAATATGATGACACGTATAGACATGAGCGAATATCAGGAGAAATTCAGTGCTACTCGTCTTATAGGAGCACCTCCGGGATATGTAGGTTATGACGAAGGAGGACAACTTACCGAGGCTATCCGCCGTAAACCCTATTCAGTCGTTCTTTTCGATGAGATAGAAAAAGCGCATCCCGACGTGTTTAATATTCTGTTGCAAGTGCTTGATGATGGACGATTGACAGATAATAAAGGACGAGTGGTAAACTTTAAGAATACGATTATCATTATGACATCCAATATGGGATCTCCACTGATTCGTGAAAACTTTGCAGGTATTACGCCAAAGAATCATGATGAGGTAGTAGAAAGAACCAAGAAGGAAGTTCTCAATATGTTGAAAGTTAATATTCGTCCTGAATTTCTGAATCGTATTGATGAGATAATCATGTTCGAGCCATTAACTTTGAAAGAGATAGAGCAGGTTGTTCGTATTCAGCTCGATGGCGTTGTCCGCATGCTGAAAGGAAACGGTGTCGATCTTAAATTCGAAGATGAAGCAGTCAATTGGATTTCTCAAATGGGATTCGACCCAGAGTTTGGCGCACGTCCTGTAAAAAGGGTTATTCAGCGAATGGTGTTAGATCCGCTATCGAGACAGTTGCTTGCCGGTACTATAGATAAATCGAAGTCTATTATAATTGATATGAGAGATGGAGAGTTAGATTTTAAGAATTAAGTATAGTGGATATATATAATAATAAAGGCTGCAAAAATGCAGCCTTTATTATTATATATATGCTTAACAAAACTTATTCTTTATAATAAATATGTTTTACCCTGCTAGAGATAGACGTTAGTATCTCATAAGGGATTGTATTTATTTCCTTAGCCAAATCTACGACAGATGGATTTTCCCCAAAGATGACTACCGAGTCTCCTTCTTTCACATCTACTCCGGTAACATCGATCATTGATAAATCCATACAAATATTTCCAACAATAGGCACCATGCGTCCATTGACCAATACCTTACCAACTCCATTACCAAACTGACGACTAAGCCCGTCGGCATATCCGATACGGATAGTTGCTATTGTGGCATCTTTATCGAAATGACCTTTACGCCCATAACCAACAGTTTCTCCGGCCTTGATATATTTGATTTGTAGAATGGTGGTCTTCAAGGTACATACGTTACGAAGTCCGTTCAAACCACTTGCACTTACTCCATAAAGACTGATTCCCAGCCTCACCATATCCATTTGCTCGTTGGGGAAACGTTCTATACCTGCCGAATTAAGGATATGTTTCATTACCTGATAATGGCAGTTCTTCTCTATTTCTTTCGTTATTTTCTTAAAGGTCTTGATCTGATCTACTGTAAAATTATCAAAGTTCCAACTCTCACTTGCCGCTAAATGAGAGAAGACAGATTGGATACGTACTCCTGTTTGCGACTTAATACGCTCCATCAATTCAGGAATATCTTCTTCTGTAAATCCTAACCGATGCATTCCTGTATCTATTTTGATATGTATCGGATAATTTGTAATCCCCTGCAATTTGGCTTCCTTTATAAAAGCATCCAATATTCTGAAATTATACACTTCGGGTTCGAGTGCATACATCGCCAATTCTTCAAATCCCCCTACTTCGGAGTTGAGAACAATGATAGGAACTTTTATCCCTTGTTTTCTCAAGAATACGCCTTCTTCTGCGACTGCAACAGCCAGATAATCGCACTTATGATACTGCAATGTTTTTGCTACTTCTGTCGCTCCTGTACCATAGCCATCGGCCTTAACCATACATACCATTTTGGTTTTAGGGTTCAGCCTTGATCTATAAAAGTTATAATTGTGAACGATTGCATCTAAATCTATATCGAGCACTGTTTCGTGCGTTTTCACCTCCAGTAGTTTATTTATACTCTCGAATGAGAAACTACGTGCCCCTTTCAGCAAAATAAACATATCATGAAAATCGCTCCATATATTCGAATGGATAAAATCATTGGTCGTATTGAAGAAGTGCATTTCACCATTCTTAAACAATTCCTTATATGTAGAAATTTCTTTACCGATACCGATAAGTACATCTATTTTTTTATTCAACACCAGATTCGATGCCAAATAATACAGTTCTTTAGGTACTAACCCCGACTGTGGAATATCTGATATTATAAGCACCTTTCTCTTTTGGCTATCCGTTGCCCTTTGAGCCAGAAAGTCAAGAGCAATTCCCAAAGAGTTTATATCAGAATTATATGTATCATTTATCAGAATTGTATTATTTTTCCCTTGACGTACATCAAGACGCATTGCAACAGGCTCGAGACCGGCCATACGCTGATTTATATCGGGTAAAGACAAGTGCAAATAAATGGCAGTAGCTAATACATGGATAGCATTTTCGATAGCTGCATTATCAGCAAAAGGAATCGTAAACTGAGAGGCCATTCCCAGTATAGAATAATGAATGGTTGTAGAATTTCCGAGCTTCTCAACTTTCATTATATGCAATGGACTTTTGTTAGATCCCTTGCGAGACCATGTCAGACGTTTGTGAGAAAGACAGGCTATCTCCATACATTCGTCTACAAGCTCATTCTCTTCTTCACAAATAATGACATCGCAGTTTATAAAAAGCTCCAGTTTCTCGAGACATTTTTGTTTCATAGATTTGAAACCTTCCTGATGAGCCTGTCCGATATTGGTAAATATACCAATAGTAGGATTTATAATCGCCTCGAGCTTTGCCATCTCCTCAGGTTGAGATACCCCTGCTTCAAATATGCCCAACTGCGTATGAGTATTCATCTGCCAAACAGAAAGAGGTACACCAATTTGAGAATTATAGCTCCGAGGAGAATGCGTAATATTAAAATCATGATGAAGTACTTGATAAAGCCACTCCTTCACCACTGTTTTACCGTTACTTCCTGTAATACCAATAACAGGCACATTAAACTGATTGCGATGATATGCTGCTAGACGTTGAAGAGCAAATAGCGTATTTACCACTACAAGAAAGTTTGCATCTTCATATTCTTCCCACTCGGGTTGTAAATCAGATACTACAAAGTTACGAACGCCCAGCTCATACAGCTCGGAAATATACCGATGTCCATCATTATTCTTAGTCTTAAGGGCAAAGAATAATGTTTCGTCGGGAAAAAAGACCTGACGGCTGTCAGTAAGTAGAATACTAATGGCAGTTTCGTTCAGGTCGGTTGGCATAGCATCAATTATCTTAGCTACCTGATATATAGAATATTTCATTCTTCTTTTTTAATTAAGATCTGTTTTCCAAATCCACAATTTCTTGTTGGCAACAAATGTATGGATATTTCTTATTGAAGGCTTTCAACTTTAACAAAGTTTGCCTTAAAAAATGCTTATAATCATCACTTTGGTTATTTATAGGCCTATGATTCAGAGCCTGATATATTTTTTGCCATTCCTTTATTATAGGGGGAGCTTCTTCATCAAAATATGTCTCTGACAATCGTTGCCAGATATATTTAATTGCTATCTGATTTGGATGAGTCATGTCTTCATCATAGAATCGATAATCACGTAATTCATCCAAAACAATTTCATAAGAAGGGAAATAATGCAAACCTTCTACCATGCTACAAATTTTATCTACAGCCAAAAGCAAAGTAGATTTGCTCAACTGGTTATCATGGGCTCCATCTTTGAGGTGACGAACAGGACTTACCGTGAACACTATTCGCAACGATGGATTTATTTTTCTCAAATCCTTTACCAAACCTTCCCACTCTGCTAAAATATCTTCAACAGAAAGACGAAAACGTTCGAATTCAGCAGCAGGCAGCTTATGGCAATTACCAACTACCATATTCTCTTTCAAAGAACGAAAGACATACGCTGTTCCAAATGTAACAAAAAGGACATCGGCCTTGCGAATATCGTTTGATCCATTCATCAAACTATGGTTTATCCCTTGCAGGCATTTATCCTTATCTACATCTGAAAAAGACCCATGATGCCAAAAACTTTGATAAAGTCCTTTGTATTCAAAAATTTCTTTTTCTGTAAATACCTTTTGATCGATAAGCAGCCTCAAAGCCTGACTAATGGATAAGGGATTGTAGAGAATCCCGAAAGGATTGAGATTTGTATTGAATTTATTTTCCAAAAACAACCTTCCCATATTCTCAGCAAAACAAGAGCCAAATATCATGATATGACTCTTATGAGATATCTTAAAGTCTGACGTTGGAATTTCTATTTTTGTTCTGAAGTCCATATTTTACAAACACTACTAAACACAAGTAAAGGTAAAAAGATTGCATGGAATTATTCGAAACTTTATCTTAAAGTTTCATCGTATTTTTTAATTCATACATTTACAGACAAAAAAAATTACAAGCAACATATACCTGTAATTTTTCCGTCTTCAATCTCTCGTCATACAGACGATAAAATATGCTATTCTTATATCAGATAACTCCCCGCATACGGTCTTCGAATGCCGAAAGGGAAGCCTTCGCTCCTTCGCCCATTGCTATTATAATTTGCTTAAATGGCACATTTGTAACATCTCCTGCTGCATAAACGCCGGGTATACTCGTGCGGCAATGAGTATCGATAGCTATTTCTCCAAAACGATTCACGTCCACCAAGTCTCTAAAAACAGAACTATTAGGAGCCAATCCAATCTGCACAAATATGCCGTTCAGCTTGACGATGCGTTCGTCCCCAGTAGTACGGTCTTTGACTTTTATTCCGGTAACCTTCTCGTCACCGATTACCTCTGTTGTTTGGGTATTCAGTATGATCTCTACATTAGGGAGGCTTTTAGCTTTTTCTTGCAAAATCTTATCAGCCTTAAGTTCTTCTGCATATTCAAATAGAGTTACCTTAGTGCAAATACCCGCAAGATCTATTGCGGCCTCTACACCCGAATTTCCACCACCAACAACAGCCACTTCTTTACCTTTATAGAATGGTCCATCGCAATGAGGACAGAAAGCAACTCCTTTTCCTATATAATCTGATTCGCCAGGTACATTGAGTTTTCTCCAACTCGCTCCTGTAGCTATTATCACAGCGGGAGTAATTATCTTTTCTCCGCCTACAACGGATATTGATTTTTTACCATCAATCAACTCTACTTTCTCTACCTTTCGATGCTCGAGTATATCCACAGGATAATCTTGCAAGTGTACCTTGAGGTTGTTCGACAGCACTTCACCTGTTGTCTTGGTAACAGAAATCAGATTTTCTATTCCTACTGTTTCCTTTACTTGCCCTCCTATGCGTTCAGCCAACAAAGCCACCTTTAAACCTTTACGAGCCGAATAAATAGACGCTGCAACTCCTGCGGGGCCTCCACCTATTACAGCTACATCATACTCTCTGACTGTTGAATTATTATCTGCCACTTCTTTACTTCCATACTGATCTTCCAGTTTGGATAATAATTCGCCGAATTCGCCACGGCCAACATGAATCAATTTACCATCAGCAAATACCGCAGGAACTCCTTGCAGCTTAAGAGCATCAACCTCTTCCTGATTTATCGCTCCATCTACCATCTCGTGATATATCTCAGAGTTGAGAGTAGCCATAACATTAAGTGCCTGAACAATATCAGGACAATTGGTACACGTCAGCGATACATAAGTAGTAAGATGTATAGGCCCCCGAAGAGCTTTAACTCTGTTTACAACAAATTCGTCAGGGATATTCTTCCCCTTGCCGTCACTGTTCAGTATAGCCAATAATAAAGAGGTAAACTCATGTCCGTTAGGTACTCCCCTGAATTTAATACGTGTATCTTCTCCATTTTTCAATAAAGAGAACTCGAGCCCTTCACCTTTATTAATCTGACAGGAAATATTATCGGAACAAGAAGCCACATCATCGAGAAGATCGACAAGTTCACGATAGGAGTCATGCTGGTCGAAAGCAGTAATATTTAATGTATACTGATTTTTCAGTTCAGAGAATATCGAGCGTATTTGTTCTTTAAAAGATGAATCTAGCATGTATTTTATTTTTAATTAGGTTGATTTAAAAACCGGCTCTGTTAAGCCGGTCTGCAAATTTGAATATTAAATCTTACCAACCAGATCTATACTTGGCTTGAGTGTTTCTTCTCCTTTTTTCCATTTAGCAGGACAAACTTCACCGTCGTGTGTTGCTACAAACTGAGCAGCTTCCACCTTGCGAAGCAATTCGTCTGCATTACGCCCAATTCCATTGTCATGGATTTCGGCAATCTTAACTTGTCCCTCAGGATTTAGAAGGAAAGTTCCTCTATATGCCATTCCTTCCTCTTCGATCATCACGCCAAATGCACGGCTGAGTACCCCTACGGTATCAGCTAACATCGGATATTTGATCTTGCGAATACTTTCGGATGCATCATGCCAAGCTTTATGCACAAAATGTGAGTCTGTACTTACAGAATAAACCTCTACTCCCATTGCTTGCAGTTGATCATATTTGTCAGCTACATCAACAAGTTCTGTTGGGCAAACAAATGTAAAATCGGCAGGGTAAAAGAAGAAGATTGCCCACTTCCCTTTTACGTCTTCATGTGTTACTGTCTTAAAAGCTCCATTGTGATAAGCTTGTACTTTAAATTCCGGTAATTGTAAATTAATAATAGGCTTCATAATAAATTTTATTTATATTTAAATTATACTTATGTTTTTTATCTATACATCGCAAAGATATATAGTTTTTATTTATACACAAATATATTTCAATAGAATTTATCTATAAACTTATTCCTATCTTTCCGATGATAGAATATTGGAATTAATTGCACGAGCATGAGTGTAGATTGAAGTATTTATAGTCTTTGTGTGGGTAATTAGGGAGCGAAAAAGGGTGCTTGTGGGGTAAAACAAAAAGAAAGACTGCTATAATTAAGCAGTAGAAGGGATGAAAGCCATTAAGGACAAACGTATGCTGTAAAACCAATAACAATTAAAATAAAGAATACAAAAGCAAGAATATACATAACTATTGCAAAAATCTTATATTCATTTTTCCAAGCTATATAGCCAATTATTATTAGAATAATTGCAATGGAGAATCCTGATTGCTGTAAAATCTTCATTACACTCATAAAATAAATATAATAAATCTAACGTATTAAGGAAATATCCGAATTACGAATCCGAAGAAACAAGAGTATCTTTATTTTACAAACAAGATATTATTCTTTTGACATTTCTTCTAAATAATAAGTTGAGTTAGGAATACTATCTGGAAATATGTTTTGTATATCATATTTTCCTCTTTCAGAGCCTAATTCTTTTGCTTTTAATAGATAATATAAAGCTAAACATCTAGTTTTATTCTCTAAACTGTCTATAGGTTTATTTTCTGTAAGGGTTAATGTTACAAAAACATCATAATACGCATCCGGATAATCATATTTATTAGCCATCTTTATTGCATAATAACAAAAATCCTGAAGTCTTTCTTCTGAAAAATAATGAGCTCTTACTTCACTGTATGCAAATTCATCATTTTCATTCAAGGCTTTATCTATTAAGCTGCGTAGTGTCTTGTCATCCTTAATTAAAGGTGATCGGCTATCACAATTACAAAATAGTAGGCAAAGGCAAAATATTATACTAATTTTTCTCATATCTACTTCCTTATCTCCATGTTATGAAATAAAGGTAATATAAATAATATAAGATGTATACGAAAAGAGAGA
>NZ_DAOKYH010000014.1:0-85969 GCF_035323175.1 Dysgonomonas sp.
TAGAAACACCTTTAGCTAAAGTGGTTGTACTCGCAAATGTGTGACGTGCTAGGTGATTAATTCACGGTAAAGCAAGCAAAAACAGAACACAGAAGTTTGATAGGTAATACGTTTAGGATAAGGCGATTTTCCTTGTTTTGCAGTAAAGTGAAAACTAGAAACTAAGCTGAATTACGCACCTTTTCCGTTACCAGATCGTTAACCGGTTAGTTACCGAATACGGATAGGTAACAGGAAGCAGAACAAGGAAGTATAGTTCGGGTTTTTATTCTCTGATTCACAGTATTTTGCATACCAAAGAGCACTTATATAACAGGTAACTTTGCAGTCGTTAAGACGACTGCAATAAACCACAAAAAATATAAGTGAAATGAAACAAGAAAAATTCAAGGTGTTGCTTTACCTTAAAAAAAGCTCCCCCGACAAGTCGGGCAAGACCCCCATCATGGGGCGTATCACTGTGGGCAGATCACTGTCGCAGTTTAGTTGCAAACTCTCTTGCACGCCATCGTTGTGGAATCCACGGGAAAGCCGTCTGAACGGCAAGAGCCGTGAGGCAGTGGCAACCAACGCCAAGTTGGATAAGCTGTTACTTGCCGTCAATGGGGCTTATGATTCTCTTTTGGAAAAGAAACTACCGTTCAATGCCGAAGCCGTAAAGGATTTATTACAGGGAAGTGTCGACACTCAAATGACCCTGTTAAAACTCTTTGACCGCCTTACGAATGAACTGAAAGCTCGTGTAGGTATTGATCGTGCGGCAGGTACTGTTCCCACGTATACCTATACCCGCCGAGCCTTAGTCGAATTTATCAAAAAGAACTTCAATGCTTCCGATTTGGCATTTGGACAACTCAACGAACAATTTATCCGAGAGTTTCAAGAATTTGTATTGATAGATAAGGGGTTGGCAATGGATACACTGCGCCATTATCTTGCTCTGCTGAAAAAAGTTTGCAAGATCGCTTATAAAGAAGGTCATTCTGAAAAGTGTCATTTCGTTCATTACAAACTCCCCAAGCAAAAAGAGACTACCCCAAAAGCATTAAACAGAGAAGATTTTGAGAAGATACGAGACTTTGAGATTTCCGAAAAACGAGTTTCTCATGTTATCACCCGAGATCTATTTCTCTTTGCTTGCTATACGGGTACATCGTATGCCGATACGGTTTCCATCACACAGGAGAATATCTTTACAGACGAAGAGGGCAACTTGTGGCTGAAATACCGCCGAAAGAAAAATGAGCTATTGGCACGGGTTAAGCTGTTGCCCGAAGCCTTGGTTCTGATAGAAAAGTATAAAGATGAGTTTCGGGAAACCCTGTTTCCGAAACAACTCTATGCTACCTTACGATCCAATATGAAAGGCATACGGATTATGGCAAATTTATCGCAAGACCTTGTCTACCACGCCGGAAGGCACTCGTTCGCCAGTTTGGTCACGCTCGAAGAGGGTGTACCCATTGAAACTATCAGTAGAATGTTGGGGCACAATAATATAACTACTACTCAAATCTATGCCCGTGTTACTCCGAAAAAGCTCTTCGAGGATATGGATAAGTATATCGAAGCAACCAAAGATTTGAAGCTGGTTTTATAAAATTACGATTAAACAGAATAAGAAATTAAAACAAAAAATAATGAGAAGTACATTTACCATACTATTCTACATCAACCGCAATAAAGTAAAAGCGGACGGCACGACAGCGGTTCTATGCCGTATCACCATTGACGGCAAGCAAACCGTTCTTTCATCGGGTATCTATTGCAATCCCGAGAGTTGGAACGCCAAGAAAGGAGCAATCAGCAATGAGCGGGACAATAGTCGCCTAGCTGAATTTCGGGCGAAATTGGAACAAACTTACGAAACAATTCTCAAAAAGACAGGAGTTGTGAGTTCGGAATTGCTCAAGAATACAATAGTCGGAGTAAATGCTGTTCCGACCATGCTGTTACAGGCAGGAGAAGCAGAGCGGGAACGCTTACGAATACGTTCTATTGAGATAAACTCGACGTCTACTTTTCGAGGCTCAAAGACCACCCAAGCTAACTTACGTGATTTTATTCTCTCAAGAGGCAAAGATGATATGGCGTTCACGGACATAACCGAGGAGTTCGGTGAATCGTTCAAGCTGTTCCTCAGACGAGATTTAGGGTATAGTTCGAACCATATCAACCACTGCCTGTGCTGGCTCAACCGACTTATCTACATTTCCGTTGACCAAGAAATCTTAAGAGCCAACCCGATGGAAGATGTTGCATACGAAAAGAAAGATCCGCCTAGACTAAAATACATAGGACGCAATGACTTGAAACGGATTATGGAAACCCCAATGCACAGTAGAATGATGGAATTGGTACGCAGAATGTTTATTTTCTCCTCTTTCAGCGGATTAGCATACGTGGATATGCAACGGCTTTATCCCCGTCATATCGAAAAGACAGCCGAAGGACGATTGTATATTCGTAAAAGACGAGTAAAAACAGATGTGGAAGCATTTATTCCGCTACATCCGATAGCCGAGCAGATTCTTAGACTTTATAATACAGAAGATGATGCTACACCCGTTTTTCCCATACCCAAAAATCGGGATGTGATATGGAATGACATCAACCAAATAGGCGTTGTTGTCGGATTGAAAGAGGGTCTTTCCTACCATCAAAGTCGCCATTCGTTCGGAACGCTCTTACTTTCAGCGGGTATTTCCATTGAAAGTATTGCCAAAATGATGGGACACGCCAATATCTCCACAACGCAAGGTTACGCCAAAGTAACGGACGATAAAATTTCTAAGGATATGGACAAATTGATGGAGCGAAGAAAAACAATGCAAAATAACGCAACAAAAACCGTACAATAATGAAAAGAGAATTAATCACAATAAGCGACAGCGGAGCGGTAGCCGTTCCGAACAACGTCAAAATGAACATTTGTGAGATCGCCGAACTGTTCGGAGTATATTACCAATCGACAAAACGGACTATTCGAGCGATTGAAAAAACAGGTGTTACCGATGGCGACTATTCGATGAGCTGCACAGTCGAGGGAGTGAAAGTATATCCCGAATACTATGGTTTGGATATGGTTATGGCCGTTGCGTTTCGAGTGCAGTCGGCAAAGGCGGAGATATTCAGACAGTGGATAGTAAATAAGGTGGGTAGGCATGGTATAACGACAACGCTTGTTTTGCCATTACAGAATGCTATACTGAACTGATAAGTTTACTTTTAAGTGGTCAAATTCGCCCACTTAAAAAAGCAATAAACATAATGAATACCAATATTTTCAACTAATTTTGTGAAATCAATCCTTGACCCTTCGAAAATAAGGGGCTAAATAAATCGTAAGGACTATGGCAAAAAAGACATCTATTATCATAAACAATGCTGAAATCAGCTTGATAACTAAAGATAAGGAAGATTATATCTCTCTTACAGATATGGCAAAGTTCAAAAATGCGGAAGCCACGGGTTTAGTTATTTCGCATTGGATGAGTACACGATATACTATTGAGTACATGGGAATCTGGGAACGTCTCAATAACCCCGATTTTAATGTAACGGAATTCAGTAACATTAAAAATGGAAGCGGCGGAAACGGATTTGTTTTATCATCGAAACAATGGATTGAGAAAACAAATGCAATCGGCATTATTGCCAAACCAGGACGGTACGGAGGTGGAACTTTTGCTCATAAAGATATTGCCTTTGAATTTGGCACTTGGTTAAGTGCAGAATTTAAGTTCTATCTTGTTAAAGAGTTCCAACGCCTCAAAGAGCAGGAACAGCAGCAACTCGGTTGGTCGGCGAAGCGAGAACTGTCCAAAATCAACTACCATATCCACACCGATGCGGTTAAGCACAATCTTATTCCCGATGAGTTGACACCGCAACAAATATCAATTGTGTATGCTAATGAAGCCGATGTGTTGAACGTGGCAATGTTCGGTGTGACTGCCAAGCAGTGGCGGGAGTCTAACCCCGATTTGAAAGGTAATATTCGAGACTATGCAACCATAAACGAGCTGATTTGCTTGTCGAACATGGAGAATATCAACGCTGTATTTATCAATGAGGGGATGGTTCAAAAAGAAAGGTTGCTAAAATTGAATCAGATAGCAATCCAACAAATGCGGGTATTGCAGAATGTTGAGAATCGTAAATTATTGAAATAAAGATAAATAGCATACAAGGCTAAATAGGCTTCGGATCAATACTGAAGCCTATTTAGTTTATTGCAGGTGAAAATAGAGTAAAATCCTTTTCTTTTTCATTCGGACACAAATTTCAACGGCGAGAACAAAACGGCAACACCAAGCCCTGCGGGTTTTTCGGACAATCTTCCTCTTTCCCTACGGGCGAGCGTATTCTCCTCAAAAGTATTGCCTTATTTATTCTTCGCCAGTAGAGGGGTGTTTACCGATTGAAAAAGAAAAAATAATCAGTACGGAGGTTGTGGTGCGAGTTCTGTCTGTTGGATTATCAGCTACTCAAATGCCTTGTTGTAGTTGGTATCGAGTAATTTCTGAATATCAGATTCCTGATACAGTGTTTTACCGCCAAGTTGGATGTACGGGATTTTTCCTGTGCTTCGGTACTCCTGTAAAGTCCTGCGGCTCACTTTAAGTCGTTCTGATACTTCGGCATCTGTCAAGAAACGCTCACCTTTCAGTGTGGGGCGGTGCTTGGTAATCACGCTCTCTACTTTGTCGAGCATTCGGTCGAGTGACTGAAAGAATCGTTTAACCTTCTCATTGTCCTTAGTAATAATTTCACTTCTCATTTTTCTTTAATTTTAAATTGGTTATGACTTTTTCTACATCTTCGGGTTTATAGAATACCTTGTGGTTGATTTGAGTATAAGCCAGCGTCCCATTGTCCCGATAGGTTTGCAAAGTTCTTTTGCTGACGTTCAGAATCTGGCACACCTCCTGATTGTCGAGCCACTTTTGTAGGCTCTTGTCTTGACCCTCACACAGGGTTTCTACTCGCTGCGTGAACGCTTCAAAGCGGCTCATCATTGCTTCCCATGTTTGGGCTTCTACATTTACAATTTGGCTTACGCCGAACGTTGTTTCCATGTTCTTTATTTTTATGGTTTATAATTTTCTTTCGATGCTCAAATATTGTGAAAGCCGAGAGCAATCCAAGCTTGCTTGAAGATTGCCGAGGCGCATCCAATATTCTGTAAATATATATACAAAAAATACGCTAAACAGCAAACAGCAAAGGGGTGGCAGCATTTGGCTGCGGTTGTCCGGGGTCGAGGAGAATATTTTTTCATTTTCGGTAATTTTTTCGCTGGAAAGAAGTATTTTATGAAATAAAAACAGCCTCCGAAAATAAATTCAAAGGCTGTTCATTTTGCGAATAGTTCATCACTCCCGTATAAACTTTCGGAACTCTTCGTTTTTGATGGAATCGTAGGGAGCATTCCCCTCCGCCTGCTCAAAGGCTAAGAGGATACGTTCCTGTGCACGTGGCATATTCGTGATAATATCTTGTAGTAAAACGGTGTCGCTTAGTTTGAACGCTGTTTTTACGGCAGATTCCGTTTTCTCCTCATTGACGGATTTACCAGCAATTAAATGCCCCAATTTTTCAAGTTCCTCATAGCATATTCCCGAATCCCCCTGATCCATCTGCCTTGCTCTTGAAATGGCTGCAATAAAGTTTTTCTGTGTCAATTCTTCAAGTAGTTCTTTATTTACCAGCGAACGGGCAACCTTTACACGCAGCTCATAAGTACGCCCCTCCATGTAACGTTTAGCTTCTGTAAACTTCTGAGAAAACCAATAGATAACTTTTTTAATGGCTTTTTCTATTTGCCCCAAAGTAGCATCGTAGACTCGTTCCAACAATCGCCAGTGCATTTCCCCGAACGCCTTGCGAAGCGGTGCGCTCAGGAGCATACCTGCCCAAAACCATAGGCTTACCAATACATAGAATTTTATAAACGCTTCCATTATTCTGTTGGGTTCATGTTGTTATTCTGATAGATCGTATCAATATCTTCCTTGAATGTTTCCAAGTGGTTCAGTATAATATTTTCTACATAGCTGCTGATGGTGGCTTTCGATTCGTCCATCAGGTGAACGATCCGCATCAATCGTCGATGGGTGGTAGCCGTGATGTAGAGTGGTTTTCGGTGCGTGAAGTCTATACGATTGAAGAACACACCTTGATAGTCGCCGCAGGTTTTTCGTTTTCGTTTCTCCGCAGGTTTGGTGGTGGCAATAGAATTCATAGGTGATTCTTCATATTTAAGCACAGCCTCTGCGGGTATCGAGGCTGGCTCTACTACATTTGCCACCACCTTTACCTCTGCGACAGATTTACCCTCTTCGTTATTTGGTCTGTCTTTCTCTTTCGACTTTTCAGCCGGCACACCCTGATGCACTTTCGATAGTAATTCTTTGTATTTATTTTCTGCTGACATTATGATTCAGGTGTAAGGTGAATAATTTCCAATATTTCATCGACCAACAAATCCAGATTGCTGCCCTTGAGTAAATTTTTGTCGGCGGGGAATATGGTTGATAGGAACACCGCATCGCTACCCTCAATGGACTGCTCCTTATCGTAGCGGACAGATTGTGGTATAGCTGTTTTCAATAGTGGCAACTCAAATTGCCTAACTATTTCCTCGTAATACTCCAACCACTCTTTTTTGATCCGCCCATCCACCCGATTCCAAAATAGGTGAATGGCTTTCAGGTTCAGATCCTTATGTTCTGTCAAGAGTTCATGGACAGGAATGATAAACGAGAGCGTACTTTCCGTTGCCATGCGGGAGGGCAACATCGGCACAAAAACGTAGTCCATCGCCATAAAAGTAGAAATTACACCTTCGTTGTTAATTGTTCCAGGCAGGTCGAAAAATACTACATCGTAGGCGGTAGGTTCATTCGCTAAAAACTCACGAGCCTTGTCGATACCCTCTTCGGGTTTGGCACAGACAATCGGGTAAGTCTGTTTGCCAAGTGTGTCGAACAGGGCAATGGCTTTGGATTGATAATACAAGTTGGTTTCCAATTGTCGAATCTCACGCTTACGCATCTCGTAAACGCTGCATTGCGGATAGTCGCAGTCGATCACGGCAACGTTTAGCCCCTTGAGGTAATGCAGGTAGCTCGCCACCAGTACGGTAAATGTACTTTTGCCCACGCCACCTTTTTGGGTGGAGAAGGCGATAAATAACGGTTCTTTTTTCATTTTGTTTTCAATTTTTAGAATGATACATATTGATAGTTGTAAGTTTATAAGTTTTTAAAACTTTACGCTTTTATTGAAAGTTGGGTAGCTAACTGTCAGTTTTTCGATTTATCAAACCGTCAACTTTTACATTTATCATGAAAATTTTCAAATTATCTTGTTTACAAATGACCAAATCACCAAGTTGTCAAGTTTGATAATTTCCAAGTTCTCAAAACTTAAAAGCAACTTTCAAAACTGCAATTCCGAAAAACGACAGATTTTCCAATTTTATCGACAAATTGAAAATTACCGATTTTTCTTCTTGCAAGATTTGCAAATTATACACTTTTCAATCTTTCAAGTGCGAATATATAACATTCTATTTATCAATGGATAGTGTCGGATTCTACTGCAATGGTATGCTTTATTTTGCAGCAATATTTTTCAGAACGAGAGCCTTTTTTGATGGGTTTAGATGTTCGCCCGAATTTTTACTTGTTGAAAATGCTTTGACTGATTATTTGATTTTTCAGGTCGGCAAATTGGAGTAGTCCGCACCGATTATTTTCCCCGCAAAAAGCAATGTGAAGCAGGATTAAGCACAAGCAACCGACTGATGTAGGATATTGAATATCAGTCGAAAATTGTGTTTTCTTCGTGGTCTGAATCACTAAAAATATCAGATCCATGAACGAAGAAAAAAGAGTATTGACGGCTTCTAAGTTGAGCCGTATGGTTGAAAACAATTTTCCTTTTAACGTTTTCAAGTCTCAAAAAAGCGAATCGCTGCCGCATTCGTTTTTTTTCGATAGTATTCGTAGCAAGGTAATCGCACGGGTTACCCGAAAATCGCTACGCACATTTTCGGACAACCTTCGTGCATACCTTGCCCTTGCAGGGGGCTGTGACCACGCAGAAGATAAATCCTGTACCCTAAGGATTTATCATCCGCTTCAAAACACGCTCCCGATGGTCGCCTGTTCTGAGGTCACCGGGCAGCCTACGGATTTTGCTCCCGGCGGTCGCAAAAAGTCCGGGCTGCAGGCGCAGACTCCACTTCATCTCCCGGTGGTCGCTTGCGTTACATCCCGCTCAGATGCAAAAATGTATTTGATGGTTTTCCATACTCTTAAAAGAAACAGTTATGGAAAATAAAGATAAACCAGATGGCGAAACTCTTCGCGGACGTCCCAAGAAGGAGAAAGAGAAATTATCCTGCTCTATTAATCTCAAACTGAGCGAAAAGGATTTTAAGTCCGTGAAAGAGAAAGCCGGAAAGCTGGGTATGAAAGCTACACAGTATGCACGGGGAATGGTACTTAAGGGAAGTGTTAAACTACGCTTCTCTCTGGAAGATTTGGATTTGATGCGTAAACTCTCGGGGATGGCTAATAACCTGAACCAGATAGCCAGGCAAGCCAATAAATCAGGCCTTATCAATACGGCTATGGAGGTAATAAGTATAACTACCAGAATCAAAAAACTACTGGATGATCGCTAAAAACATAAAAGGAAAGTCTTTTAAGGGGTGTGTTCAATATGTGATGAATGAAACGGCTGAACTATTGGAAGCAGAGGGAGTCTGGGCTGATAATGCCAAAGATATGATCCGCAGTTTTGCTATGCAGCGATCAGGTAGGAAAGAAATAAAGCAGCCTGTAGGGCATATTCCTATATCGTTTGCACCGGAGGATAAAGAGCGGATGACCAATGATTTTATGGTACAACTAGCTAAAGAATATATGCAGGAAATGGGAATTAAAGACACACAATATATCATTGTTCGTCATCATAATGCAGACAATGAACATTTACATATTGTGTATAACCGCATTAACAATGACTTAAAACTGATATCTGTCAATAACGATTATAAGCGGAATATCAAGACCTGTAAGAAGCTAAAGGATAAATACAACCTGACTTATGGTAAAGGAAAAGATCAGGTTAAAAGAGAGAAACTCAATGATCCGGATAAGGTGAAGTATTATATCTATGATGCTATAAAAGCTGTTTTATCGGATTGTAAGAATCCTGCAGACCTGCGGTTTTCGCTTAAGAAGTTCGGGGTTAAGCTTGAATATAAGTACAAACGGACAACGAATGAGATTGAGGGTGTATCATTTCGGTATAATAATATTGCTTTTAAAGGTTCGCAAATTGACCGGAAATTTAGCTTCGGGAATCTAAAAAAGGTATTTGAGGAGAATATTAGATTACTACAAGAACAGGCGAAAAGGGAGCAAAAGCAACAAGAAATACAAGCTCGAAAAGGACAATCCCAAACGGAAAATAAACCGAAGGGACACTCTATTGGGGGAGTAGAATTAACACCACAGCAGTGGCAAATTCTGGAAGAGGGTGGTTTTATTTATCTGGAAGGGATAAAAAAGAAGGATAGTACTGGAAATTTTTCTTCCTATGTATTCCTCAATAATGAAAAGGACAAAGCTTTTTCATCTAAGGAGAATCCTGACGGTTTTGTCAAATATGGGAAATATGAAATGCGGATTCGGGATAAAATGCTTATAGAAGCAGGCCACGTCACTAAAGCTAAAGTCAAGTGGTGGGGAGGCCATGATTTTGCATATCCGTATCTCTGGAAAGAGAATAAAAGGGATAAAAAGTATATAGAATCATGGAATGACCCGAGAATATCGAAAGTGAATAAGGAAAATAAAAGCCAAAAACAAAGTCAACAGTCGGATAAAAGAAAACTGGGGCCCAAATTAGGATGAGTTTATACAAAAGACAAAATAGATATAGTATAGTCTACAGTAAATACAAGACTCAGCAAAAAGTCTATTCTACTGAAAATTTAAAAATTGTTTCACTCTCATATTTTCCTTTAGGACGAAGTATTGGGGAGGGCCAATTCTCTTTGTTTGGCGAATCGGGATATTTCTGAGTCTCAAGACAAACAGATGCTCGTTGTTGATAGATAATTCTTTTTTTACCGACGATTGTACTATCTAAAAAATTACCAGTATACAATTGAATACCAGGTTCTGTAGTATATACATCTAATATAATGCCAGTTTCTTTAGATTTTAATGTCGCTGCAATTTTTGAAATATCGCCACCTGTATTTAAAACCCAATTATGGTCATATCCATTTCCATTCTTTAATTGTTGATTCTCGTTATTTATTCTCTTACCGATAGCCATCGGTTTTCTGAAATCGAAAGGTGTTCCTTCAACTGTAACGATTTCTCCGGTAGTTATGAAAGTAGAATCAATAGGGGTATAGTTATCTGCATTGAGAGTTAGCAGCCAATCCGTATTTTTAATATTAGGATTCCCATCCAAATTAAAATACGAATGATTTGTCATATTAACAATTGTAGGTTTATCTGCAGTAGCACTATATTTGATCGCGATAGTATTATCCTCAGTTAGTGTAAATAAAACATCACAAGACATATTTCCGGGAAAACCTTGTTCCCCATCTATAGCCAAATAGCTTAGTTTGAGAATTCTGTTGTCTATCAAGACTGCATCGTATACTACATATTGAAACCCTTTGCTACCACCGTGCAAACAATGTCCAAAATTATTAGTTGACAATTGATATTTTACATTATCAAGTTCGAACAGCCCCTTGCTTATACGGTTGGCATACCGTCCGATAGAGGCTCCAAAATCGCTCGGTGTATTGATGTAATCTTGAATCGAATCAAATCCCAAAACGACATCTTTCATTTGTCCATTTTTATCAGGAACCATGATAGAGACAATTCGTCCTCCAAAATTGGTAATGCAAACTTCCATCCCTTTTTTATTGGATAAAACAAATAAGTAAGTCTGCTTGCCATCGACCTCTGTTCTAAAATTCGTTTTGCTTAAACCTGATAAAGTTATATCCTGTTTTTGACTCACTTTTCTAGCACAAGCTGTTATAAGTAATATTGCGATAATAAAAAAAGAAGCTATTTTCTTCATTTCAGTCTTTATTTTAACTCATTTTTATGTACTCCCACATTGGTTATAATTACAGGCTTTATAAACCCTTTATTATCAAACTGCATCTCCTCAATGCAAGTCTCTCTGCAATATCCTTCTTCTCTATCCAAAGGGTGGCGATGATAAAAGATATACCATTTATTTGATTTCGGTTCATGAACAACAGAATGATGTCCTGCACCAGTTGCTATCTTTGGATTCTGTTGTAATATCTTTCCTATTCTTTCAAATGGACCAAAAGGGTTATCGGAAATGGCATAAGCCACACAATAGTCAGGTCCAACCCAATCACCCTCTGACCACATGAAGTAGTACTTACCATTGCGAATAAACATAAACGGTCCTTCTATATAACCGTCAGGTGTAACTTCTTTAAATATAGAACCATCAGATAGGGCTACAAAGTCGGTAAAGTCATCATTAAACTTTGCCACATTGCAGTGCCTCCAGCCTCCATAATACAGATAATATGACCCATCACTGTCCTTAAATACGAATTGATCGATGGGTTGCGCCCCATTATGAAACTTATCTATCAGAGGTTTACTTAAATAGTCCTTGAAAGGACCTTCGGGCTTGTCGGCTACGGCAATACCTATACCGCCATATTCATTATCGTTTTGGATGTCATTCCCCCCAAACAGCAAATAATAACGTCCGTCCTTCTCGAATGCCGCAGGAGCCCACATGGCTCTCCATATCCATTTGACAGAAATAGTGTCTAAAACTTGGCTATGCTTTGTCCAGTTCACCAAGTCGGGGGATGAAAAAGCATCGAGATATACCTGATCGGTATAGGTTGCACCGGAATAGGTTGGATATACCCAATACTTGTCGTCATAAATCACGGCTTCGGGATCGGCATACCAACCCCTAAAAATAGGATTGCCTGTAATATCCGATGAGCTGATTTTGTACATATCGCTCAAATCGGATTCGAACAATATATTAGGTTCCTTAGAAAACAGGAGAAAATCTTTTTCGGCAGGATGACCTTTGGTCGGAGTATAAAAATGGTACTCCATATCATTTGCGTTTCGCCATACCATAACGTAGGCAAGCTTCACCTTTCGTAAAACAGGTAGTAGCTTAGTGGTATACCACTTAGGATCTTTGACACCCTCCAAACCAGTTTCGGTAAATGCAGCCACCTTATTTTTAGAGATAGCAATATCCGATACTATTCTGAGTTTGTACTCTGCCAATGTAGGATTGTTTGCTCCATCGGGTCTGAAGTCCCAATAATTGTCCACTCCTAAAATATCCACATATTCATCGCCGGGATAATAATCAAGATATTCGCTTGCTGTTGTATACCTGCAATCGGGCGAAAAAGCATAAAGAAAATTGTGTACACCTGAATCATCTTTGAGGTAATCAATCGTAAATTGCCACAAAGAGATATATTCTTCCTTGGTGCAATGTCCCTTTCCCCACCAAAACCACTCACCGTCGAATTCGTGAAAAGGGCGGAAAATAATAGGGATCAACTCTCCGTTATCATTCACAAACTGAGATGAAACCTCAGCCACAGTTTTCAGATATCGTTTATAGGTTTCATGCAGACTACCACCGGGCAATATATCAGATACAGCTTTTACAGGGTTCTTTTCCCAATAAAAACTACCATCATTGGCAGGGTTCCGCATATGCCACGAAAAAGTAATTATCCCGCCTCTTCTATAAGTATTTTTCACCTCTTCTACGAGCTGCTGAGTTTGTCGTGTCCTTAGCTCCTTATCGTCCTGTCGGGTAATGCTCTCAAGGTCTAAACCAATCATTGCCGGATGTGTACCCGTGATATCTTTCACATCACTCCGATCAGTCTCCCCCGACCAACTGCGCCCATAAAGAGTGGCATCCTGCTGACCAAAAATGATTCCCCCTTCATTTTGTATTTTCAACAAATTAAAATAAAGAGCTTTAGTCCCGGCAGTCACTTTCTTATCTACCGTTATTATGTCCTTGTCGGATTGAGCTATCCCTGCAATAGTGTATAGAGATAGAGTAATGTAAAGACAGATTTTCTTCATCAGGCTTGGTTTATAGTTTCAGACTTTTTTTAATCAAGGTTCTTCTTATTTCCTAAAATTCTCTATTCTGTGGAAAGTCAGAAAGTTAGCATCATGATAATTATTGGCACCGCCGTCCTTGTCATCATAGGCTGTACGAGATACGAATATAATATCATTTCCGTCAAATACCCAATCGATGTACTGAAAGCCGTGCTTATCACTATCGGGATGGAATAAAAGAGATTTGCAGGCAGACCAATTTTTCAGATCGGGAGAAGAAATCAGAGATAGATGGTTTCTCACAGCATGCGGATTTTTGTCCTTATATGCCGACAGCACATCATTCACTATAGCCCAATATTTTTTCGATTTGTCATCGTAGCGTATTGTAAACTTTTTCGACCCACCGGGCATTGTATAAAAATCTTGAGGACTGAAAGAAACATTTGAACTGTCGGATACTTTAACAATTGCAATCTTCTCTTCTCCTGCTTCATGCTGATTCACTCGCAAAACATCCACTACCTCATTTTCGGGACTAACCACGACATTACCCTCAAGCCAAGCAGCAAAGCGCCCTTCGAGATAATCTGCATTATATCCCAAATGGTTTGATCTGATCCAATTTTTGGCGTTGAGCAAATCCGAGTCGATTGGAGCTGAAACAATCATTGCACTGTACCGTTTGCCCCATTCGGTAGTTTTGGCAGTAGCATACTCTACAGCCCTCCATACACGTCCCTTGTGAAACACGACCGGCACGGGGGCAGTATGATATTCGCCTTCCAGAATCAAGCCATTCTGTCCGTCATAAGGTATTGTCCATGTATGTCCTCCATCTACCGACTTTCTTATAATCAGGTTACCATGATGCTTGTTAGTTCCCATGATATATAAGTCCTTATTCACAAGAAAGAGGTTTGACCAAAATTGCCCATGCACCCGGGCAATACTGTCCCAGGTCAATCCCTTGTCTTGGGATCGATAGATGTATGTATTAGCCGATTCGAACTCTCTCGATTTAGGACCAAACTCGTCATGCGAAACAATATAATCCCCATCAGGCATAATGCAAATGCTGGGTGAACCTATATATTTTTGCGTTTGGGATGAAACATGTTTAATTACTATTCCAGGAGGGTTATCAGAATCCTGAGCCTTCACCATAGAGGCAAGCACAAGAGCTACTACGATAAATAAAATCCTTTTCATTATATATAAAATAAGGTTTAATTAGAACTAAAATTTTCTATCATTTCCATGCACATACGTCCGTTATGATAAGGGCACTTCCAGAAACCGGCTTTATCATCTTTCCTGTTGATTGCCCCATCTCCAAGCCGACTCCAATACCACTCTCCGTTTTCTCTATCAATCAGGTTTTCTTTTATATATTCCCAGACATCAACAGCTTTCTGTTTATAACTAGCATTTCCCGACAATTTATAAGCATACATATAGCCCACAATAGCTTCGGCTTGTACCCACCAATGACGTTCATAATCGGTATGATCTCCATTTTTTTCGTAAATCAGACTACCATCTGTCTGTATACCTTCTGATGCGGCATCTGCCACCTTCAACGAAAGTATTTTTATTTCATCCAACAGAGGTTTATCCGCTAACAGCTCTGCGGCTTCGTATAACAACCACGCAGCTTCGATATCATGTCCGTAGGAAATAGCTGTAGATTTCACCCGCCAATCTTCATCAAAGAATAGATTCAGATGATATGTATTGTAGTCGAGTATCTGACGCATAAATATTTCTATCAACTCCCTTTGAGCAGCTTGCAACTGAGGATTCTTCCAAATACGGCACAAGTTAGTGTAGGGTTCTAATATATGCAGATGGGTATTCATTGTCTTTTTCTCGTTAGCATCTTTTTCACTCAAACGCATATCGTCGATCGCTTGCCATTCGCGAGTGAAAGCCTCGAAATATCCTCCTCGGTTTTTGTCTTTAGTTTTTTCTATCAGGTAGAAAAATTCTTTTGCCAGCTCCAAAGCATTTTCATCGCCAACAGCCCTATAGTATTCTGAGAAGCCATATAATGCAAACCCTTGCGCATAAGTCTGTTTCTTTGTATTTACAGGATTACCCTCACAGTCCAGCTCCCAATATACTCCGCCATACTCCTTGTCTATGAAATAGATTTGTATATAATCGAAAGCTCGTTTAGCAATCGTCAAATACTGTGGGGCACGAAAGAGACGGTATGCAGCAGAAAAAGTCCATAGTATACGACAATTCAGGATAGCTCCTTTGTTTGCATTTTTGTGCAAAATATCGTTCCCATCTATGCAACCATAGAATCCGCCATGTGTATTGTCCTGCATCTTATCAACCCAAAATGACAGTATATTATTTGTTAGTTCGTTTCTGAATCCTTCCATCTTCGAATATTTTTAAAACTGTCCTTCTCTCTTTTTATTCAATTCGGTCGTTATTTCTTCAAGCTTCTTCTCTGTCAGTGGATAGAAGTAAATGAATACAACCGACAATACCGTACCTACCGCAGGCAAAAAGCTGAGGAACATCTTTATGCCGTTTATGGTCTCGGCACTTTGCGCCTGATTTGCCTGAAATCCGAAATAACCCAAGAGCCATCCAGTCAGCGCTGTACCTAGCGCCCACCCTAGTTTCTGGCTCATAGATGATGAACTAAATATAAGACCTGTGGCCCGGTTCCCAGTTTTTAGTTCCGAATAGTCGGCACAATCGGCATACATAGACCACAACAGCGGGAAAATACTTCCTGCACATATGCTTATAAGTACTTGCAGCGTAAAGATCAAAACCAGACTATCTTTACCCAACCAATAGAAAACGATACTAAGTACGGTGGCTATTAGCATCGCCCCCATGTAGGTGTACCTCTTCCCGATACGGTTACTTACAGGCGCAGCTAGGATTACCCCGATTATATTGGCTGCCTGCCCTAAAGCCAGATATAAGCCACTGAGCACAAAAGGAATATTTAAAAGACTGATTGTTCCAAAGTTTTCTTCGTCGATAAAGTATTTGAAATAATAGATTGTAGCACCATCCCTGATAGAGTTGAATATCAGTGCCGAAACCCCTGCCCCCAACAATATCCACCAAGGTTTATTCCTGAATAGATCACGCAAATCATCTTTCAGAGGTGTTTGTGCCTCTTTCATCGGTTTTACTCTTTCTTTTGTAAAGGCAAAGCAAAAGAAGAAAAGGATCGCACAGGCTATTGCGATTATCACCACAGCCATCAGCCAGCCATATTGCTGGTCTGAAATGATTTTACTGCCATTACTGAAATAATTGACCATCGGCATAAACAACAGTAAAGTAACAAAGCTGCCGATATAGGCAAACACCATACGGAAAGTAGAAAGTACATTCCTTTCTTTGGGGTTGGAGCTTATAACACCAAGTAAAGAGGCATAAGGCACATTGATAGCCGAATAAACCATCATCATCAACGAATAGGCTACGTAAGCATATACAATCTTACCGGTGGTGCCAAATTCGGGTGTATAGAATGTGAATATCCCGATGACGGCAAAGGGAATAGCCAGAAAAAGGATAAATGGACGGAACTTGCCCCACTTGGTTTCTGTGCGGTCTGCAATGACGCCGATGATGGGGTCGAAAATTGAATCCCAGATGCGGGTGACAAGGAACATTGTTCCTACAACCTTAGCTTCCATACCGAATACATCGGTATAGAAGAACATCAGGTACATGCCGAATAGTTTCCAGAACATAGATGAGGCTGCATCGCCAAATCCATAGCCTATTTTTTCTTTTAGTCTTACTTTATCTGTATTTATCATGGATTGTCTGTGGTTAGGAGTTATTTAGACTCCAAATTATTCTTTATGATTTTAGTTAGAGATTGCACCGATGTTGCCGAGCGATATCCATCGGCAGGTGTATTCAAACAATAATCCAATAGGCGGTCTATTGACGAAACAGCCACATGCATGCGTGTATCGCTCGATGCATAATAGATATACACTGTGCCATCCTCGTTGGTAATCCATCCATTCGTAAACAATACGTTAGATACATCGCCGATACGTTCTTCACCCATAGGAGCCATTAAATGACCTGCCGGTTCAGCAATCAATTTATCGGGTTGCTCCAGATCGGTCAGGTAAAGGTATAACACATAACGCAACCCGGCAGCACAACTGCGAACACCGTGTGCCAGGTGCAACCAGCCTTTAGGTGTTTTTATCGGGTGTGGACCTTCACCGTTTTTCAATTCCTTTATGGTATGATAGTAACGGTGATTGATTATCCTTTCCTCTTTAACAACCGCATTTGTTATATCATCAATCAATGCCCAACCGATGCCTCCACCACTGCCGGTGTCGATAAATCCATCCTGAGGACGGGTGTATAAAGCATACTTGCCATTCACAAACTCGGGGTGTAATACAACATTGCGTTGCTGACTTTTTGTTTTAAGGTCGGGAAGTCGCTCCCATGTTTTAAGATCTTTGGTGCGAACAATACCCGCAGCAGCAACAGCCGATGACAGGTCTCCTGCTGCAGCATTGGGATCTTTACGTTCCGAACAGAATACTCCGTAAACCCATCCATCCTCGTGAGCCGTCAGGCGCATATCATAAACATTGATATCCGAGTCTTCTGTTTCAGGAAGCGTTATCGGATAATCCCAAAATCTGAAATTATCTATCCCGTTAGGGCTTTAAGCTATGGCAAAGAACGATTTACGGTCGTTGCCTTCAACCCGTACTACAAGCAGATATCTGTCCTTCCATTTAATAGCTCCGGCATTGAATGTCCCGTTAATCCCGAAACGTTCCATAAAATAAGGATTACTTTCGGAAGACATATCGTAACGCCAGCAGACGGGCGTGTGCTCGGCTGTGATTACAGGATAAGTATAACGTTCGTAAATGCCATTACCCGGCAATACAGCCTTGTTCTTTCTGCTTATTAATTTTTCGTATTCTGCCGTAACAGATTGTAAGCGTTTGTTAAATAGTTCGGTCATTGCTTCTTTTTTTATAATTATTTCGTTAGATAATCTATCCCATTACCCTTTATGCAACGGGATAGAATACAAATATCTGATTACACACTATTTACACTATAAATGGAGCTTATCGAAATAGACAGCCTACTTCAAACTAGGCATTTGGTCCCTTGTAATAACTCTGCTGTCTTTAAATACATTTTTGATGTATGATGCTCCATTGTGTTTGTCGGAACGAAGAAAATCTCCGTTCCACGGCATAAACCAAGACCAGGTATCCCCTTTGCTGAACATGGAATCAATATCAGGAATTGAACCGCATTCGCTCAAAGCGATAATCTTTTTGCCATTTACTAATTCTTTAACCTTATTAAATTTCACGTATTGTGAGCCATGCTGGCTTTCGCCGGGATAAATATCCATACCTACAATATCTACATAATCATCGCCCGGATACCAGTCCGGATCATCAGCCTCGCTTGTCCATACCCATATCAGATTATTAAGCCCGTGGTAATTAACCATACGTTCATATATAATAACCCATAGTTTTTTGTATGGTTTACTACCTTTTGCTCCCCACCAAAACCATTTGCCGCTAGCTTCATGCAATGGTCTCCATAGAATAGGTACTTTAGCCTCTTTCAGTTGCTTCAAATATTGAGCTACAATATCTATATCTCTGATCATCGCTTTATATTCGGCAGAGTTCGTATCATATATTTTGCTAATATCAAAAGATGTTTTCTCTGTATAAAACTCATCATTGACCCACAAAGGGTCACGCCAGTGCCATAGTAGAGAAACGATACCATTATTAGCCCACCAGGCCTTGGAATTATCGACTAATTCGTTAAAGTTAATTGTTCCCCAATCTCTTGTGTAATTAATGAAATCGAAGGCTGCTAATGCCGGCCATTTACCCGTCTGCTCATACATCCATGTCGCTTCTTCCAGACCTGTACTATAATTTGCCATAGCTCCTGATATAGTCTTCTTCCCAAAGTTATCCTTCAGGAAATTGTAAAGGTTTACACTTTCGGCTGAAGGATTTCTAGTAACCAAAGCTGCATCAATATTAAAACTGACTGATTGATAAGCTGACACTTCCATATAGTCCAAGTATATCCAGCCCCAGTTTTTTTGTACAGTAACAGTGTTTGTTCCGGCATTTAAACTGATTGGTCCTACTTGGAGCATGCTCCAGTCGCTAACGGCATTAAATGCTAGTATCTGAATGAACTGCCCGTTTACAAGAAGGTCATTTTCTTTATATTCATTACTGTTCGAATAACGGAAGCCGAGAGTGTATTGGCCATTATAGGGAACTGTGATATCGAAAGTAATATCACCGCCCCGCTGATCTGCATATCCTGCACCCGAATAGCCTCCAAACGAATTGGCTACTAGAGCTCCACCAGTTAACGAAGCCTGTTCCGCTTCATATTTCACAGGCCCTTGCGATACAATTTCTATATAATCCAGATATATCCAGCCCCAGTTTTTTTTAATTGTTATGGTGTTTTCACCCGACTGAAGTATTATGTCTGACTGTAATATTGTTTGCCAGCTGGAGGCTGCTTTAAACTTGACTGTAGCTATAGTGTTTCCATTTACTTGTAAGTCATTTTCTTTATATTCGTCACCACTGGAATAACGAAAAACAATACTATACTCACCTGACTCATAAATATTTACCTTGAAAGAAATATCGCCTGATTTTTGATTAACATAACCCGAACCGGAATAGCCTGCTATGCTATTTTCAATAACAGCATCTGCTGACAATAATGCATATTCTGCTTCGTAGCGATTACTTTGTGCAGACTTTGCCTGCATCACCAAATCGGAAGACATGTCTTCTGGTTTTTCATCATTATTACAGGCCGTTATAAATAATATGGAAAGTAATAATAAAATAAAATTTACTTTTTTCATGTTTCATTATTATTTAAAGTTTGGCATTTGATCTCTGGTAATCACCCTGTCATTACTAAAAAGATCTGTAAAAAATGAAGCCCCATTGTGTTTGTCCGATCGTGTGTAATCTCCATTCCATGGCATAAACCAAGACCAGGTGTCCCCGTATTCAAACATGGCATCAATGTTTGGAATCGATCCGCATTCGCTAAGAGTCAGTATTTTTTTTCCTGCAAACGTATCTTTCACTTTATCGAATGCCACATATTGTGATCCATGTTGATTTTCGCCCGGATAAATATCCATACCTATGATATCAACATATTCGTCGCCCGGATACCAATCGATTGCGCTACCGGCACTGTCGCTGGTCCATACCCATATCAGGTTGTTCAATTGGTGGTGATTTACCAATCTGTCGAACATCACTTTCCACAATTCTTTACAAGGTCCGGCACCTTTGGCTCCCCACCAGAACCAAGCTCCCGACGCTTCGTGCAACGGTCTCCACAAAACAGGGATTTTGGCAGTCTGTAATTGTTTCAGATAAATTGCTATTTCATCTATATCTGTAATCATTGCTTTATATTCATCCGAATTAGTATCACTGATTTTAGATATATCAAAAGAAGTGTCTTTTGTATAAAACCCATCTGTTGTTTTTGACGGATCGCGCCAATGCCACATAAGTGTAATCAATCCATTATTCGACCACCAATCTTTTGAATTATCAACCAATTCGGTGAAGTTTATACTACTCCAGTCACGTGTGTAGTTTATAAAATCGAATCCTGTCAATGCCGGCCATTTTCCTGTATTGTCATACATCCATTGAGCTTCTTCAGTTCCTGTACTGTAGTTTGCCATAGCTCCTGATATAACATTTTTTCCAAAATTATCTTTTAAAAAAGTGTATAATTTTACAGCTTCGGCTGATGGTGACTTTGTTACGAGGTCTGCTACAATATTGAATGGTATATCAGCATCTATAGGGCTAATTTCAATATAATCAAGATTGATCCAGCCCCAGTTTTTCTTTACGGTAATGATGTTTTCGCCCGACTTAAGATTGATTTTATTTACACCAAGTGTTTTCCATTCATCTGTTGCATCAAAGCTTATTGTTGACAGTTGAATACCATTTACGACCAAGTCGTTTTCTTTGCGGCTATTTCCATTCGAGTAACGAAAATCGACTTTATACATTCCGGCTTCGGGCATCACCACTTTAAATGTGATATCACCATCCTTCTGGTTTACATATCCTGTTCCCGAAAATCCGGAAAGAGAGTTCTCTACAACCGCACCACCCGATAAGTTCGCATCTTCTGCTTCGATGCGTTTTGTATCAGATACGGTAGAGAAAGATAATATTACCTCTGAGGCTGGCTCACCCACAGTATTTTTCACAGCACCCTCAGGTATTACAATTTCATAGGTCTCGTTCTTTTCTAATGAGATATTAAATACCAGTTTACGATCGTTTACGGTTACTACTGCATTCGCTCCATTAACCTTAATGCTGTTGTTATCATCCACTACAATAGGTGTATTGTAGACAACCGAAACTTCGGAATCTAATAATATATTCGAACTTTGATTGGCCGGTGTGGAAAACAAAAATTTTGGAGATTTTACCGATTCTGTATTTTCTTTATCATCATCACTACAAGCACTTAGCAAGCAACTCAATGACATTAATAGAAAAAATATTTTTTTCATAGTTTTAGATTTTAAAGGTTATTTCTTTGATAAAATTTTCACTTCCCAAATAGAGATGTGAGCAGATTTTGCTTCAGCTCGTTTTACGCTAATTCTCACATAACGGGCAGTAACCTCTTTTTCAGAAGTTCTAGTCTCATATGCTTTCTTTGCTCGTTTTGTATAATCTGCATAAGTTTGCCAAGTATCATTGTCATCCGAGTATTCGATTTTGTATAGGTAAAACTTATCCATATACTCGAAATCGACCTGAATTTTCGATATATTCTCCATTCTACCCAAATCGATAGTAATCCATTTATCTTCACCTAATTCGGCTTCCCAACGGGAGTCGTTTTTTCCGTCCACAGCCAGTGTCGGAGGATAATTTGCGACTAAAGAATTAGTGGTAACGGTCTTATTCAATGCGATATTTTTGTATGGTGATTTGTCCAGCCCAAGTGATGAAAGATCATCAATCGGTTCTACTTTTATAATTTCACCTTTTGCGTTGAAAAACATTTCTGCTGCACACGAAAATCTATAATTACATGTCGGATAGCGTCCTTGATCCTGACGATGATAGAATAAGAACCATCTTCCGTTTATTTCGATAACCGAGGTATGCCCCGGACCATATATTTTTTTCTCTTCATTCGTATCCAAAATAGGAGTTTTTGTTGGCTCACGATAGGTCTTTGCAGGAGAGTCAGCCATAGCATACCTTACATTGTATGTTTCAAGCCAGCAATGTCCACCTGCCCACATCATATAGTATTTTTTATCTTTAAAAAACAGATATGGCCCTTCAGTGAAATCGGTAAAATCACCCTCGATAGGATCGCTACTTACTATTTTATTCATATAGGTCGGCGAATTAACATCGTTGTCGAATGTTATAAGATTCTTCCACGAACCTATTGCCATTATCTTATTAGATACCGGATCACGAAACAATTCGACATCAAAATCCCGTATCTGAAAGGTTTGCTTCCAGGGACCTAAGGGAGAATAGGCTTCCATCATATAAGCCAGATAATCGACTCCTTGCTGATGAACCATGTAGTATTTACCATTATCTCCTTTCAACATACTAGGAGCCCAAAAGAAGCGATTGTTTATATCCAAATATTTTACATCCCAGTTTACCAGATCATCGGATACCCAAATAAAAGGTTCGCCGTTATGATCCTCATAACCATCACTGGTAATAGATAGGTAATATTTTCCATCCATATATCGGATACTCGGATCGGCATAGTAGCCAGGAATTATTGGATTTTGAGCTGAAACAAACTCCGAAACAAAAAGCAAACAAGCTAAAAGTATTTTTTTCATATTTAATATTTCATTTATACATATTTGGTAATTTTCCTTCAAAAAGGATGTCAGATAATTCCATAAATTTTTTCAGATCTTTTCCCGCAGGATGTCCCGGATAAGGAGCATAATAATGTCCTGGAATATCGTAAGCATTACGCCAGACTAATACATAAACGGGTTTATTAGGGGTCAGAGCTTTATACAAAACGCTTGTAAACCAATCATCCATAGGAAGCTCACTTGAACCGGTTTCGCTGAATACATAGGGTTTACCACTTACCTTTGAATAATCGTTTAACATCTTCATTATTCTTTTTACATTCGAAATAAATTCTGCGGCTTTAACCTCCCCCTCGCGATGATAGAGATCTAACCCCAATACATCTACATAATTATCATTGGGGTATCGCTCAAAATACATTTCTTTATTCGACACAAAATCAGGAGAATAAACATATATCAAATTATGTAACTGCTTTTTATCCCGAAGATATTCTATCGTAAAATGCCAAAGTGCAACATAATCATCTTTTGAGCATAGATTTTTCCCCCACCAAAACCAGCTTCCGGTATGTTCGTGAAAAGGACGGAACAGCAGAGGAACAGAAATTCCATCTTTTGTTTTAAGGGAGCGGATAAACTCAGCCAAGTTATCTAACCATTGTATGTACATTGTATGTTTTTGGCCTCCAGGTAATATAGAACTGACAACTTTATCGGATGAAACATCCCATGAGCTGTTCCCTGTATGCGGATTCTGCAAATGCCAACTAATAGTATTGACTCCACCTCGTTCATATGCCTCAAGTATAAGCTGGCACATTCTGTCGAAAGGTACTTTGTCAATATTTAATGAATCACCGGTCTCTATATGCCCCAAATCCCATCCGTATACAGCGGGATAGTCTCCTGCAACTTTCTTTACATCAGATTGCCCCTTTTCACCTGTCCACGCTATACCATAGGCTGTATCATCCTGATGCCCAAACAGTATGCTCTTTCCTTGTAGCAGTTGCAGATTTCTATATAAAGCCTTTGTTTCTTGTGTTGCTTTATTATCAACCATATTTTGTGCTGTGGCTGGTAATAAGAAACAAAAAACAAGTAGGGCTGTAAAAAAATATTTTATTCTTTTTTTCATTTAATTTCTATTATTTTATATCCTACATATTCATTACCATCGATATCCGTAGCAACTACCTTTATCCGATGATTTCCGAGAGATAAGTCCCGGGGTAAACTTATTTTCCACAAGTGTTTTGTTTCTTGTATTTCAGGTTGCCAATTATCAAAATTATAACGTTGATCATATGTATTCTGAATAAATAAATCTTTCCCTGTATAGTTTGTCGCCATCTGCTCTTCTCTGCCATCTATAATCACCTTTACTGCAGCATCGGGCGTAGCGGTAAATATATTAATCGAGAGATACTCATTATTCAATTTCCCAGAATCAAGAGTTTCCGATGATGCGGTAATTCGCATCTGAAAATCGGTGCGATGGCTGGCTGGGACAAATGAATATTTATATGTATTCCCTTCAAAATCTAATTTGTAATACCCGTTAGGCGATCCATCAACGGAGGTAGATACAGGTAGACCCCGTTCATCCATCGGGCCCGTCCACCAACCACCGCAAGCCGCCCCAATAGTTATGCTTTGAAATGGTACTGTAGAGTTCCAATATGTGGTTTTGCGGAAAAAACAATTTTCGATGTAATGCAGGTGACCTGACAATGCTAATAAGTGCGGCCTGCCTTCCAACAGTAAAAATAGTCTTTGAATCTCTTGAGGATAACAATATTCTTGTAGAAAGGGAATATGACTCATTATCACAATCAATTTGTCCTTAGAAACATATTTCAAATCTGATTTTAACCAGTTGAATTGTCGATCCGTTAACCCTCCGAAATAATTTCCTCGCTTATTATCTGTTTTATTCCATCCATTATAGAGAACATTATTGAGAGCAATGAAATGAACATCTCCTTCGTTGAATGAATAATAATCGGGGCCATACGATCTTTTAAAAACATCAGAGGCATCTAATGCAGTTGAGGCTTTTTCATTGATATCGTGATTGCCGAATAAATGAAATGTGGGATATGGCAACTGTCGTATAATATCTTTTTCTTGTTCATATATCGACAGATCATTATCGGCAATATCTCCCAGAAAACAGGCAAAATCAACATCATAATGCATCATTTCCGTCACAATGTCTTCTTTAAAGGCATTGATAGGCTTTTCTCCTCTCATTTGTGGGTCACCAACCATTAATGTGCTGAAGTTGGAAGTAACTTCTTTGCTTGTCAACCCGAAATTATGCGTTCTGTTTGTTTGGGCAACATTGACATAAAAATTCCAATTATTATCAACGTTGGTTGCGAATGCGTAATTGGCAGGTTTTATGACATATATGTATTGATTCTTTTTCGTGCTGATTTCGTATTTACCTGAAATATCGGTAACTACAATATCCTCCTGATTGGATACTAATATGCCGCCAATACCTTTTTCTCCGGCATCCATAACCCCATTAGCATTGAGGTCTTCGAATACATAACCTACCAGTACGTCTTTGGCCAAAACCGATGTCGAGCAAATCAAGGCCAGCAATACTATCTTATATTTCAAGTTCATCAACATTTTTCTGTAATTTATTTCTATCAGTTTTTATCGCATATCTGCCAGTGATTGTATTTTGAACTGTTTTTGAAAGTCACTTAATGACAAAGCGGTTGCGACTTTCGTTGTTACACTCTTTCCTGGCAAAATATCGAAATAATTGTCTTCAAAAAAGTTATCTATCCCATCGATAGACATAAATACTCCCCGAGCATATTTGTTAGCGGTGAGAGTTACAGCAAAACCACCATCAACCGATTCTACTTTCGAAGAAATAGTTACTTCAGGGAAATTGATATCCTTTTGTTTCGCTAGAAAATAATTATTACTATAAACTTTGTCTCCTACAAACTCAGCATGTATTACAATGTTACTTCTATCTATATCGTTTATTAATTCTTCCAATTTTTTTGAAAAGACCTTATTGCTACTATTTGCTTTTATGTTAAGTTTTATAGTTTGCAAGCTTATCTCTTTTCCAGACAGATTTAATGCTTTTACAGTTAAAGTTCCGTTAGTATTTTTCAATCTATCTGATACGATAACCACATCCAACACTCCATTATTTTCTATAGGCGACACCAAAATATCATCATACGCCTTTCGTGTGAAATAATGTTGTGCCTTCCAACGTCCGTAATAATCGCGACTGGCCCACGATGCCACCGGCCAACAGTCATTGTGCTGCCAAAAGAGCGTCCCCATACAATACCCCATATCGCGTCGATGTGCTTCTATTGCTGTTTTAATGGCATCACCTTGTAAAATCTGACTGATATAGAGAAACGACTCAAAATTTTTAGGTGTATAATACTCATTCAACAAATAAGATTCAATTAATTTATTGGCATGATCGCCTCCCCGTTGATGTGCCATCATTACCTCCGAAGTTATATTCCAATCTTCTTTTTCAGGGGCATATATTTTTACTGATTCAAATTCAGGGAACGATTGGAAGCCATATTCGCTAAAGAACCGGCTTTTTTCTTTATTATAATCGGCAATAGGCTTTTTACCATGCCATACATCCCAATAATGGCGGTCGCCCTCATGGTCATTACTTCCAACACCATAATCGGCAAAGGGTGATGATGGAGTATAAGCTATACCGGATCCGTATTCTTCGACAACTTTGGGAAGAACCTTATAATACTGATTTTTAAACTGTTCCCATATTTTGTCAGCATGAGCCTGATTTTCTTTTTCGTGACGGTCTTTCCATCCCCAATTAAACCACGCATCCTGACATTCGTTATTACCACACCAGATGGCAATAGACGGATGGTTGCGCAAGCGACGAACATTATCAATAGCTTCCAAGCGAATATTTTCTAAAAATTCTCCTTCTGCCGGATAGATACTGCAAGCGAACATAAAATCCTGCCAAACTAAAATTCCGTATTCATCACACAGGTCGTAAAAATAATCTTCTTCATAAATACCTCCGCCCCAAACACGAAGCATATTCATATTTGCATTTACAGCATCCAATACTGTTTTTTTATAAATATTTTTTGTTACACGCGGGAGAAAATTATCGCATGGAATGTAGTTTGCTCCTTTTGCAAAAACAGATACACCATTAAGTTCAAAATAAAAAGATTTTCCATCTTTATCTTTTTCACGGACCAGTCTTAACGAGCGAATACCTATTTTGTCTATTTGATTATCTATAACCTCATTGTTAGAAATAATCTCTGTATTAAATTTGTACAAATGCGGCTTTCCGAGTGTATTGCTCCACCATAATTTTGGATTAGAGATCGTAAAATCAACTTTTACTTTATTTAACCCTTTACTCAGATTAGTTTCTACTGAACCTAATAGCTTATTAGCATCGCTATCCGATACTTTTAGCGTTACATTCGTTATATCTCTATCGGAAAGGATTTCGATTATCGTTTTTATTTTAGCCTCTTTTGCTGTAACCGATTCCTGTATTACTTGCACATTATTGATTCGGGCATCGCTCCATGCATTTATCACAACAGGACGCCAGATGCCTGAAGTTACCAACCGCGGCCCCCAATCCCATCCATAGTGATAACCCGCTTTACGGGCAAATACACTTAATTTTTTATTAAATAATCCTCCATTTTCAGACTGATCGTTAGTTGCTTCATAATGAAATGGCAATGCATCCCATTTGGGCATATCCACTTTGATAGGTGAATGAAAATATACTCTTAATATATTCTCCTTGCTTTTTACTTTTCCTTTTATATCTACCATCCATTGACGAAACATATTGTCTGTTGCTAATATTTTTTCATCGTTGAGGTATATATCGGCATAAGTATCTAGGCCTTTAAAAAGGATCTCGATATTATTTTTATTTAGAATATCTTCCGATAAATCGAAAATAGTTTCGTAAATCCAATCTTCTTTGTCTATCCATTGCAGACCTCTTTCGTTGAGTCTGAAAAAAGGGTATTCTATAATTTTATTGTCTATCAAGTCAGTATGTACTACCCCTGGAACAGTTGCTGGATACCAGTTATTGAGACGACCTTGTTTAAACTTCCACTCTTTGTTCAACTCTATTTGTATCGGTGATGCAAATAGGCTGTTGCAAGAAATGAAAATCAAAGTTGCCACTAAAAATATATTCTTAAGGTTCATATTATTTCCGATTAAAATAAGAGAGCACCTCTTATAAGAAGGGAGATGCTCTCATGAAGATCTCATTTTTCTTAGTACGCAGTATCTAACGGTACACTTGTGAGTATTACATAATCTAAGTTTGTTTCATATTTTCCAGATACATTACCTGTAGAGAAATCAACAGTAAGACTGAATGGACTAGTAAGGCTTAGTTCAGGTACAGAACCCCAATTTTCAAGACCTTTAGGGTCGATCTTATAAGACCTCCATTCCCATTTTCCGTTTGTAGAAACAAACTTATAGTCATCCTTATATGGATTGTCTCCTTTGAAGTGAAGTCCTAATTTAGTTCCTCCGGTTTGTTCAAATATCATCTGGAAATATCCCGAAGCGCCGTCATTGCCTGTATTAACCAAGAAATTGACGTAAAATGTTTTGTTCAATTCGAATTTGCTACCATTGTTATCGGCCTTTGTGATAGAACCTTTGCCTGCCCAAGAAGATACATTTCCGTCTTTTACAGTCAAATATTTAAGAGCCTGAGGGATAACTGTGACACTTGAACCTCCATTTTGACTGGCTGTTCCTCCTGTGAATACTGGCATTGTTTCCATATCGAATACAACCACAGGATTTAATGGTCCGTCGGTAATCATCACTTGATCTATATTCAGTTCAAAAGCTTCGGTGTTACCGTTGCCTACATTTCCGCCTCTTATGAACAGTGAAATCTTATCTATTGTCGATTTTATATTTGCAAAGCCCATACCTGACAAGCTATATGACCTCCATTCCCATCCGGCAGTCTGAATACTGTAATTGTCTGTATATTCACCATCCTGACCAGTAAAGTGTTTATCCTCGGTGCTTCCGCCAATTGTTAAGGCTGGATTGAAGTATCCTTTCTTTCCATTGGTATTTACAAGGAAAGTTATATGAGGATCGGTATAAGTAGAAAGGTTGAACCCTGTGCCATTATTTGTTGTTTCCAGATATTGATACTGACCGTTCCATCCATTACCTTGCAGAGCTTTTATCGAATAATAATTTCCAAAGAATGGAGAAATACCACTCAGATTTTTACCTGCAGTAAAGGTTGCACCAGCTCCACTGGCATCACCAGCTACAATTGTAGGATCTACTGTATCAAAGTCGAATAACAGTATACTTGGTGCAGGTATATAGGTGTCTTTAGGTTCTACTACATTTATCACAGAAGAGGTCAACACCTGTCCTGTTTTGGTTGTTACTGTAAGCACCCCGCTTGTCGGTAAGGTCAGGTTTGCAGTGGAGTAAGTTGCCGTAGTAGGTGATGCAGATGCTTTGGCGAGTGTAATCGTTTCGAACTTAACGGTTTGAATCATATCTACATTTTCACCTATGATATTGATGGTCAATCCTCTTTCTATTTCGGTAGGCCATGAAGTTATGTTAACATCCAAATATTTAGGTGTAAATTTGTCTATGGAAACTGATTCCCTCTTATATTTATTCGTGATACTGATATTCCCTATATCAGCTGTACGCGAAACCTTGAACACAAGATTACCTTCCTCCTGGCTTATAATCTGACAAGTTGAATTACCTATGGAGACAGATGTTACCATATTCATATTTTCGCCATATAAAGTTACTAGCCCATCGACAACTTCTGTTTTGGGATTGAAGTCTACAATCTCGGAAACAGGTAGGTTTATATCATAATCCTTCGAGAAATCATCTTCTTTACAACCTGTAAATAGTGTAACTAACAAGATTACTCCTCCGAATATAAATCTATATAATATGTTATTTTTCATCTTTAGATATCTATTTTGATATTTAATAATTAGGATTTTGTTCTATTCCCCAATTTTGAATTTCAGTCAGAGGGATAGGTAATACAGGGATATATTTACCATCTTTGCCTACCAATGCATGATTTTTAATTCTGTTGCCAATACCTTCATGCCTTACTTCTTCGTTATCTCCGTTACCTGCATTATCAGCATCTTTTGCCTTGGATATAACATCAATCAGTTTTCCAGTACGGATCAAATCCCACATACGGTTCGATTCCATTGCTAATTCCAACCTTCGTTCGTTTATAATAGCATCAAGCAGTGTTTCACCCGAACTTGTAATATTAGGTACTTTGGGCGTGCTCGAAGGCATCACATAAGTATCCTTGCTGCCATCAACGTAACCTTTGCAATACGAACTGTTACGGGCTCTTTCTCGTACCATATTCAGGTATTGGCGTGCTTCACCTTCTTGTCCTATATAGTAAGATGCTTCAGCATGAATTAGAAGAATATCCGCATAGCGCATTACAAGAATATTTTTGTCAGCTGCTTTGTCTAGTGTTGGTTTGGAAGGAAGAGTCGCTTTTCTGTTTAGATAATTACTACCTTGTTCTGCTCTGTCAAATTTCATTTCCACACCATAAAGTACCTGACCATTGAAACTTATGCCATACACGGTACAAGATAAGCGTGGGTCTGTAGGATCAAAAGCATTAACTAGATTTTGCGTAGGATTATGGAAGCCCCATCCCGAATTGGCATCGGGGTTAGATACTCGATTGCCTTGGTAGAGCGAATATGCATTCCCTACCGATGTCGGAGGGTCGGAAGCAGTTCCTTCTGTGGCCTGTATTTCAAATATAGATTCACTTGTATTTTTATTTTCGTGCTCGAACAAGAGTGCATAATTTGCTACTAAGCTATATTCTCCCGAACTGATAATTTCGGATGTTAGTTTATAGACCTCATTCCATGTATGTGTACTTTCGCTATCTATACCTATCTGATAAATCAAAGATTTGGCAAGAAAAGCTTTTGCAGCACCTTTGGTTGCCCTTCCTAGGTCCGTAGCAGCATATCCACTTTTTTCGGGAAGTAGTTCAATTGCGTTTATCAAATCCGTATTTATAAATTCAAAGGTTTCATGCAATGATGCTCTTGGGGAGTTCCCAAAATCAGAAGGATTTAAAGGTGCCGTGAAGAGAGGTACTCCTCCAAAGTGGTGCAGTAAATAAGTATAATGATAAGCTCTAAGAAAGTAAGCCTCTCCTAATAGACGACTTTTGAGACCCTCATTAATAGTAGCTTCAGGAAGATTCTTTATTGCATAATTAGAACGCGAAACTCCCCAAAAACCGTGAATCCAGAATGCATCAGAAATAGAATTTCCTACTTTTGCATTAAATGACTCTATGTCACTCAACTCGGGCGAATCACTTAATTTACTTCCTTTCACAGCATCATCGGTAGCTATACTTGCAAAATGAAAGTCATAATGGTGTGACATCCAAATACCATCCGGACCACGCCCTTCGGTTTGAGATAATATGTCGTATATACCATTAATTACTTTAATCGCATTTTCTTCATTGTTCATGTAGTTACCACTATTTTCTTGTGCCAGAGGGTCTAATTCCAAAAAATCGTTACAAGAGGTCAGAATAAGCCCTACTACAAATACCAAGTAATATATCTTTTTCATTGTTATTCTATAATTTTTGATTAGAAACTAAGGTTACATCCGATAGTGAATACTCTTGGAGTAGGATATGTTGCCATATCTACACCAGCATTAAGAGGATTACCCCATAGATCGCTTATTTCAGGATTGTAGCCTGAATAATTAGTGATTGTGAACAGATTGTCGGCTGACACATAGATTCTTGCTTTGGATAGGAATGCTTTTTTAGAAATAACACTAGGTAAAGTATATCCAAGCTGTAAAGTTTTTAATCTAAAATAGGACCCATCTTCCACGTATCTGTTCGAAAAGCGATCGTTCTGATTCGGATCTCCATCGTGTACGCGTGGTAAATTAGAGTTAGAGTTTTCAGGAGTCCAACGATTCATCATGTCTTTAGAATTGCTCCATTCACGCATACTTGTACTATATAATACAGAATACATATAATTTGCTATTTTATTACCTTGTGAACCTTGGAAGAATAGATTAAGATCTAATCCTTTGTATGCTGCCGATAGTGTTAGACCATAAGTAAAATCAGGCATTGCACTGCCTAAGTACACCCTGTCATTATCATCAATAATTCCATCGCCATTTTGATCTTTGAACTGAACATCTCCCAGTGATGCGTTAGGTTGAATAGGGCTTCCTTTTTCATTGACATAAGAGTTTAGCTGCTCTTCAGTCTTAAAGATACCCATTGATTGTAATCCATAGAAATAACCGATTTCTTTACCGACTTCTGTTTTGGAATATTGTCCATACAGAGGTTCTCCTCCTCCTAAAGATGTGACTTCATTTTTTATAAATGAAATATTCCCTCCAGCATTGAATGTGAAATCCTGCCCTATGCTTTTCTCATAATTTAGACTGAACTCAAAACCGCTATTTCGTACCGATCCAGCATTGGTTTTAGGTCTCCACATTCCAGCATAGATTGGAATTGGAGTATCTAGTATCATATCGTTGGTGTTTCGAATAAAATAATCGATATTTCCAGACAAGGCTCCATTGAGTAATCCATAGTCTAATCCGATATTATATTGTTCTGAAGTTTCCCAAGAGAGCTCTTCATTAGCCAATTTTTGTTGTATAGCACCATCTACCTGTGATCCTCCGAAAACAGCAGTGTAACCATTGGTCATTAATGCCAGATAATCAAAGTCGCCTGCACTGGCTTGATTTCCTACATGTCCCCAACCTCCACGAAGCTTGAGTTGAGAGAATGATGTATTTTGTTTAAAATCTTTAGCAAATTCTTCCTCCATAATATTCCATCCTAAAGAGAACGATGGAAAATATCCCCATTTTTTCTTAAACCGCGATGTTCCGTCAGCTCTGAATGTTCCTGTGAAAAGGTATTTACTGTCATAGCTATAGTTTAGACGGAAGAATCCTGATAATAAGGCACTATGACCTGCTCCGCCCGAAACTTCAAGATTTTCTTTGTTTGAAGACATATTCGGATAACGTAAATCTTCATTTTCAGGGACATCATATACTTTTACATATAGATTGTTTGAATTCGATTTTTGGGCTTCAACTCCCAATGTCGCATTTACACTATGTTTTCCAAAAACATTAACATAACTGAAATATTCATTTGTATTCCAATATGTGTTATCACTACGGTTCTCGGTAAGAGAGCTTTTGTTTCGTTGCTGATCAGCTGTTATATAATATACCGGATAATAGTTACGTGATTTGGCATATGCAAATTGTTTTCCGAACTGTGCTCTGAATGAAAGCCCTTTTAATCCTATATCATTTATCTGTAAATATGCATTCGCGATGAAGCGATCTTCTTGAGTTTTTCTATATTTATTTTCATAAGCCGATTGTGCAGGATTACGTCCGTAGGAAAAATAAATCTCTCCAAACTCGTTAGTATATGTATCCCATGCTGCAGATACAGGATCAGCTTTCAAAGCCTGAGTTATCGATCCAGAATAGAAATCTCCATCGTTTCCTGATTTTTCATAGGTTGTATACGAGGCATTTATCCCGACAGTTACATTGTTGAACAATTTATATTCATTATTTAGGTGGAACATAAATTTATCCATGTATGTGTTTTTCACGATGCCTTTTTCTGTCGAATATGTACCTCCAAAATCATATTTATTACGCTCTGAACCACCTGAAACATTCACATTATAGTTCTGAGTAGAACCTGTTCGCATAATTTCATCTTGCCAGTTTGTCCCGCGGGTATTATTTGCAATAGCATAATCTAAAATAGATTGTGAGGATAATGACGGATTAATACCGGCATTCTTATATGCCTCCAACTTCAATGTAGCGTATTCTGCGGCATTTAACATATCTATCTTTTTGTCAACCTCAGTCAAACCTGCAAAAATATTGACATTAACCTGTGTCTTTTTATTAAAGGACCCGCCTTTAGTCTTAACTAAAATAACACCGTTTGCTCCTCTGGAACCATAAATCGCTACAGCAGATGCATCTTTTAATATTTCCATTGATTCCACATCGTGCGGGGCTATATGGCTGATATCGGAAACTGGGAATCCATCTACAACATAAAGAGGATCGGAATTATTGACACTGCCAGTACCTCTGATCCGTATTTTTGTCCCGGCTCCTGGTTCTCCAGAGTTATTGATTACACTCACTCCAGAGGCCCGACCTTGAATAGATTGAGTAACGTCTACTGCTGAAAGCTGTGTTAACTGATCCGATTTCAATGATGATAGAGACCCTGTCAAGTCGCTTTTACGCATAGTACCATATCCAACTACTACCACTTCATTCAGTAGCTGATTATCTTCTTTTAATACAATGTCTATCACTCGTTGTGAGCCTACTTTTACGGTCTGAGTTTGCATACCAAGGAAAGAGAATGTAAGAACATCTCCTTGCTTGGTGTCTATAGAGTACTTCCCATCAATGTCGGTTAATGTACCCACATGATTTTGATTGGCCACAGTAACACCTATCAATGGAGATCCATCGCTCGAGTCCGTAACTGTTCCTGTTATCTGACTACTTTGCGCATATATAGTGCAAGGTATCAGGCAACATAAAAAAAATAAATAAAGGATTCTTTTCATGGTTTAGAAATAAAATTAGATTCAATTAATTTTACGATATTTAAGATAGTGTACAAAGCTATTAATGAAAACACTTGGTATCAAGTATAATATTATCAATTGACAACACTCTTATCTTGCCCTCCCATTTTAATCACACACGTATAATAATCAGCATTTTACAAACAGCTATTAAATATTAAATTGTATTATCATATAACACTTTAGTACTATTTTGACATGTGTTAAATTTTAAATTAGGAGTTTTTTCTTCCGGTAGTTTTCTCTAAATTCTTTAGGTGAACAATTCTTTCTTTTTTTGAATATCCTGTTGAAGTTGGATATATTATTGAATCCACACTCGTAACAGATTTCAGAAACTGACTTTGTGGAATCTATCAATAAGCGTGTAACATGCCCTAAACGAATATCTATAATATAATCAGATAAGCCTTTACCCGAACGAACTTTAAAGAATCTGCTGAATGCGGTAGGGGTCATTCCTACTAAATCGGCTAATTGTTCCAGGCGTATTTCATCTCTATAATTGTCATTAATATATCGTTGCACATTCTGGACCCTACGACTATCGGAATGAATTCCGATTTTGGCAAAGGATGAACTTGACAATACTGTAGCCTCGTCGCAAAAAAGAGAAAGTTCGTAGAGAATAATCAAAAAATTGACTACAGAGTAAAAGCCACCTTGTTTACCAGCCAATTTATCCAACATATTATATACAGTCATAATAGCTTGCATAGGGAAACTAAGCCCTTTTTGTGCTTTCTCGAGCATTTGTTTAATCGAATGAAATTGATTTTTATCAAGAAGGCTTGAGAAGAAAAGATTTTGGGAAAACTGTATTGTTATTTCTCTTATCTTTTTAGACTCGCACCTATGTTGTTCCCATACATGCTCCAGATCTTTACCTGTAATCAGGACCAAATCATATTCCCCGATAGTTTCAATAGAGTCTCCTACTATTCTTTTGACTCCTGACGCATTAGCTACAAAGTTTAGTTCAAACTCTTCATGGGTATGAATGGGGTATGTAAATTCCGTTTTATGTCTGTCTGCGATGTAGAAACAGTCCTTTTCTGACAAAGGGGTTATTTCCTGGACGGTAGTAAAATCATGATTGCCTTGTTTCATGGTAATAGGGTATTAATGCTTGGTTTCTTGATCAGCAAAAATACGATCCTATAAAAAAGAAACATTTCAGATTTGTATCTGATTGTTTAAGAAATGTGCCTGTCTGTAAAATTCAGATACTATTCCGCATCTGTTTGCTTGCTCTTTATATAAGCGCTAGGAGAAAGACCCCAATATGTATTAAAGCTACTACTGAAATAGGAAAGGGAATTATATCCGACCTCGTACGCAACCTCCGAAATAGTCAAAGATCCTTTTTCAAGTAGGTATGCAGCTTGTTTCATTCGAATTATCCGGATGAGCTCGATGGGGCTGCTCCCAATTAATGTTTTTATTTTTCGGTGAAGATTCGTTCTACTTATATTCAGTTTTTTTGCCATATCTTCTACAGATAAATCTGTTTCAGAAATATTAGCCCGTATATAATTGATACTATTTTGTAGCAATAATTCGTCTGGGTCAGTTACATCTATTTCCTGTGCTTCTAAATTTAATAAACGGCTAAACTTCTTTTGTATTTTTTTACGTGTTTCGAGTAACTTTATTATGCGGATGCGTAAATAATTGGCATCAAAAGGCTTCGTAATATAAGCATCCGCTCCGGTTTCTATACCTTCCAATTTTTGCTCCAACCCTTCATTTGCAGTTAGCAATACAACCGGAATATGGCAGGTTTCTATATTTTCTTTTACAATTTTGGTAAATTCAATACCACTCATTTCCGGCATCATTACATCCGTTACAATAATGTTAGGTTGTAAATGTTGCAATTTATTAAGGGCTTCCCGTCCATTATTTGCTTCTACGATGTTGAAGAAAACCGATAGTTCGTGATGCAGATACATACGCATATCATATTCATCTTCGACCAAAAGTATCAATGGGTTATCCGGCTCTGCACCCTTACCCGTATCTTCTACATAGTTATCCGCTACCACTGTTTCTTGCTCTATTTCTATATATGACCATGGAGTATCGTCATAGTCCTGAGGGGCCAGATGGTTTTTACCAGCCTGTATATATAGAGTAAAGTTAGAACCGACACCAACTTCACTCTCCACCCAAACCTTTCCATGATGCAGTTCTACAATTGTTTTGACCAGATGAAGCCCGATCCCTGTTCCTGAGTTCTGAGAAAAACTACCCTGATAGAAACGGTCGAATATATGGGGTAAGTCTTCGGGGGCAATACCACAGCCGGTATCACGAATCGAGAACAAAACGCTTCCATCGTTTTTCTGTTTTATGCTCAAAAAAATACTGTTCCCATCGGGAGTATATTTTAATGCGTTAAATAATAAGTTGTACAAACATTTTTCGAGCAAATCCGGGTCATACCAAATGGGGATTTCCCTTGCCTCATAATTGAATGATACGGATATTTGTTTCCGGTCGATAATATCGGTAAATAACCCTACAAAATCCTGAACAAACAAAACAAGATTAATAGGGCGGGCATGGACTTGTATTTTATCATATTCTATTTTTCTCAAATCCAGTATTTGGTTTATCAGGCGCAACAACCTATCGGCGTTGCGTAACATCATCTTCATCAGATGTGCTCGTTTCTGATTCGGCTCGGTTTGCTCTATCTCCTTCAGCGGAGATATGATAAGCGTCAGCGGCGTGCGAAACTCATGTGATATGTTTGTAAAAAACTGCATTTTGGTCAGGTTGAGTTCTTCCTGTTTTTTTGCCTTAAGCCGCTCTATATTCAATTCATTTTTATCTTTCAATCGGATATAGATGACCCACATAACAAGGGATAGCAATAGGATACCTAATATTATATAAGAAACTTTTGCCCACCATGTTAACCAGACAGGTGGAAGTATTTCGATAGTCAATGTTGTTACATTCTTTATAGGTGTATCTAAAATTCGATTTGCATACACATTGAATGTATAAATACCGGGAGACAGATTTGCATAGGTAATACTTTGCCGATCAGCATCCAAACGCATCCATTGTTTATCGACTCCCTCCATAAAACAGAGGTAAGATGTAGATGCCGGATATTGAATAATTGGGGCGGAGAACTGAAGGGTCAAACTGTTTTCATTGTGTTTTAAGACGATCATATCTGTTTCGTCCAAAGACTTTTCTAGTATTGTCCGTCCATTATAGGACTGCCCAACATAGACAGGTTGATCAAATATTTTCAGGCTTGTTATATATACTTTAGGCAGAGATTCGTTTTCTTTGATCTCGTTGGAAAAAAATGAATAAGCACCTTTACCTCCTCCGAAGAAAATCTCACTCCAAGGGCTTAGATAAGAAGATGACCGAATAAAATTTGTCCCACCCAAATCATTATTGCTTATAAAGTTTTTTATTTGTTTCTCTTTCGTGTCATAACTGATAATACCTTTGTTTGTAGACATCCATAGACGGTTTTCATATGGAACTATGGCGTTGATTATCGAATTCTGCAACTCGTTGGGTAACTCCCTTTTTATGAAAGTATCTTTATCCGGATCGTATCGATAAAGTCCTGACGAGGTCCCTATCCAGAGTTGTTTACCGGCATCCTCTACTATACTATAAACAGAGGGTGTGGCAATGAATATACTATTATCATAACTTTTAAATTTTTGAGTGGGAATATCAAGATTACAGATTCCTGAATGTGTGCCGATCCATAGTGTTGTATTATTTTGGAGATATAGGTAGGTTATATTATCTGATATTAATTCACGGTATTTCAATTTTGAATAATTTACAAATTTTTCGCTAGCCGGGTTGAAGTAACTAATTCCGGAGCCATCTGTACCTAACCATAGGTTTTGTTTTTGATCTTCAACAATACATTTTATATAGTTCCCTGGAGGCGAATTTTGACCTTTAATATGCTTATAAGAAACAAAAAGCCCTGATATACCATCAAATTTGCACAATCCCCCAGTATAGGTTCCCCCCCATATTATTCCCTTACTATCGCAAAAAACGCTGACAACAGCATCATCTGTTAATGAATGTTTACTCCCCTGCCCATATCGATAGTGTGTGTAAGTCTGGGCTGATTTGTTATATTTATTGAGTCCTCCCCCATCAGTAGCAAACCATATATTACCTCTTTTATCAGATGTAATGCCTGTTACCTGTCCATAACTCAACGAATTTGAATTATCATAATCTCTCTTATAGTTAACAAAACCCGGAGGCTCTTTACGCAGATAGCAGATACCATCATTATACATGGCAATCCATAAATCATCATTGTTATCAAAAAACAGGCAATGAATCTTGCTATTAATTATTTCTTTCATTTGCGATGAAATGGCGGGATGACGATATATATTTTTGCCATCCGCGTCAATGAACCATAGCCCATCCCCCTCTGTACCTACCAATATACTATTATCATTGTCCTGTATCATAGAAAAAGCCGTTGCATTGATAGGAGTTTCTATGAATTTCCCGGACAGTTTATCGAGAATATAAACCCCTGCTCCTAGAGTTGACACTAACATCTTTCCGGATTTTAAGGGTCGCATTCTCAGTACTGAATTGGTTCGTAAATTACTGTTGACAGTATTGTATTGATGAAAACTATTTGTTCCTGGCTGGTAAACTGTAATTCCATTATCAAGCGACCCGAACCAAATATTCCTGTTATCATCTTCCACAATATTTCTTATCGAATTGCTACACAGCTCTCCGCCATTGAATATTGACTTGTATAAAACAACCTGATTTGTTTTTAATGAGTACTTTATAACTCCTTTATTTTCGACACTGAACCAAATATTCTTCTGAGAGTCTTCCATAATCCATATAACCGGATTCCTCTCTATTATATCTTTCTGTTCACCAAAGGATGCTGTTTTAAAATCGTTTTTCTGAGGGTTATAGTATTGTAACCCCATCATTGTCCCAACCCACAACCGTTTGAAGGAATCATAGAATAAAGCAGTAATTATATTATTAGCAATGGATGTAGAATCTGTTTCTCTGTTTTTATATGTATCGAAGCGATAGCCATCAAATTTATTGAGACCATATTCAGATCCGATCCAAATAAATCCTTTTTCATCTTGTACTATTGTATTATTTATTTTTGAACTGGAAAGCCCGTCTTGGATAGAAAAAATCTTAGGCTCTTGATATTGTGTCTGAGCCATTAATTGAATAAATCCAACAACTAGAAAATGAATCAGTGCTATTTTTTTCACAGTAGGTTTAGGTTTATCAATAAAATTATCGACCAAATATATACATACTAATGTAAACTCTAATCGAAATTAACCAAAACTTTAATTAACCTTTATCCTAGAAAGTAAAAATAAGATGTAACAGAAGTATCTGATGAAAAATATCTTAATGTTTCTGTCTAAAAAAAAATTAAAGAGATTCGCTAGTTGGAAAACGAAGCAAAAAACACTTATCTCCTATAATACAGACTATTCGTTTTTTTACTTATACGAACGTATGTGCAGAAATAAGCTTAAAATGTCAATAGATTTTTTCTGATTTTTTCTAGATTTGTAATCAAAAGTTGCTCTTTGTATTTATGCAAAATAAAGTAGAGTATGGAAGGTCGCTCGTTTCTAAACTCTGCACCAAAAACGCAAGAACGGGCAAAACGTCGTAAGTATCTGATCCATTGGTTTAAACTTCATTAATCTTCACTCCGCTGCAAGCAGTAAAAAAGCAAGATATTATGTATTTAGGAAGAGGTTCCGTTACGAATGCGTTACCTGTTTTAAACTGTGGCAACTTATTCAAATAACGGATTTTCCTCTAACAGTAAACGATTTGGAACGATTCTGACAAACAAAGCTATGTTATGTTAGTTTTGTCCTCGAAGTCAGTTCCTTATTCTCTAATTCACAATGTCTTGCGTAACGTTGATTAGCTCTATAACAGTTAATTTTGTAACCTGTAAAAGAGTTAATTATGCAAGAAGTAAAAGTAAGCTTCTACCTCAAACGAAATGAGGAAAGAGCAGACGGAACAGTTCCCATTTTGGGACGTATCCGTATCGGAAAATCAATGGTACAATTCAGTGCCAAAATTTATGTCCCTGTATCCCTTTGGGATACTAAATCAGGCAGGGCTATCGGAAAAAGCAAGACAGCTTTGTCCATCAACGCATCCCTGAACAAGATATGCGTAGCCATCCATTCCGCCTATAAAGAACTTTCATTTCACAAGGAAAATGTTTCTGCCTTGGAAGTGAAAAATGCTTTTCAAGGCATAGCATCCCAACAGGACACGCTAATCAGCTATTTTGAAGCCCACAATGAGAAATTTTCACAAAATGTAGGTGTAAACCGTGCGGAAGGAACGTATAAACGCTTTCTGACTTCCTTGGGGCATCTGAAACGTTTTATGCGGAAAAAATATAAGATCAGCGATATTTCCTTTCAGGCATTAACTCCCTCTTTTGTATCGGATTACGATTATTATCTACGGATTGATCTCCGCCTTTCCTCGGGAACGATACTCAATACCATCGTTCACCTGCGAAGAATCGTCAAGATGGCGATAAATAACGGACTCTTGCGTAATGACCCGTTTATTGATTACAAGTATATCACACAAGCCATTGTTCCCAAATCACTGTCAGCCGAAGAGTTGAAAATCTTAATAGAAGCCAAACTCTCCCGTCCGAACCTAAGTTTTATTCGGGATATGTTTTTGTTTTCGAGTTTTACAGGCATCGCATTCAGTGATATGCGTAATTTGATAGTAAAAAATCTTTCTACAGCAGAAGATGGGGTTCAGTGGGTTCATCTCAAACGAAAAAAGACTGGAGCACCTTGCCATATACCATTGTTGGAAATCCCATTGCAATTAATTGAGAAATATAAAGGAATAGCTACTGAAGGTAAACTATTTCCGATGATTAGTTGCAGTAAAACCAATATCTATCTGAAACGAATTGCAGCGGAATGCAATATCAATAAGCCGATTACCTTCCATCAAGCCCGTCACTGCTATGCTTCGGTAGTTACTCTCTCACAAGGAGTCCCATTGGAAACAGTAGGTGAATTACTTGGACATACCGACTGGCGAGCCACCCGAATCTATGCACAGGTCAGCAATGAGAAAATCGGCGAAGATATGCAAGTGTTAAATGAACGACTGTCCGATAAATTTCATTTGGCGGACAGTACTGTAGTGGATGCAATTCAACAATAGTGAAAGGAAAATCGTTATGAATACAGAAAAGAAAAACAGAAATCATACAAACACCGCTTACAGCACCTTTACCGTTATGTTTTATATCAACAGGCAGAAGGTAAAGAAGAACGGCATGTGTCCGTTGATGGGTAGAATATCCATCAATGCGGAAATGGCTCAATTTTCTGTCGGGTTAGATGTCGATCCGAAACTTTGGGATGCTAAAGGCTATCGCTTGAAGGGCAGAAGCCGCCATGCAGCCGAAGCAAACTATCAGATAAAACAATTAACAGAAAAGATTAATCGGTATTACAAACAGATACTGGATGAACAGGGCTATATCACGGCAGAGCTTGTTAAAAATGCCGTAGGCGGTATCGGAAGAAAAAAAGAGAATCTCTTGGAACTCTTTCGGGAACATAACGATGAATATACCAAGCAAGTGGGTGTTACCCGTTCACCGGAAACCATGCGGAACTATATTTCGGTATATAATCAAACCGAAAGCTTCTTACGTATACACTACCATGCGAAGGATATTCCGCTAAGGCAATTGGAGCTCTCTTTTATCGAAAAATTTGATTCTTTTATGCGTATCGAACAGGCATTTACAGCACATACTGTTTCTTCCTATACGATTATGCTACGAAAGATAGTCCGCAGGGCAATCAGTCAGGGAACATTGCATAAGAATCCTTTTGCAGCCTACATTCCCGAGCAACCACCCCGAAAACGCAGGCACATGACCAGGGAAGAGTTGGATAAGTTTATGAATGTTTCGATAGCTTCCAAACGGGTATGCCATACACGGGATATGTTCCTGTTTGCAACCTTTACAAGTTTGTCCTATGTGGATATGTGTAACTTATCGGAAGAGCATATCCATGAAGAAAACGGCAGCCTTTGGATTAAGATCAAACGACAAAAGACAGGCAGCCCATGTAATATTCCTCTATTGGATGTGCCATTACAAATTATGGAGAAATATAAACCGGAGCGAAAAGGAAACAAAATCTTTAATATGATAGTCCTTTCTTGCATGAATGTTAATCTGAAAAAGATAGCCAAGTTGTGTGGAATTGAGAGAACGATTACCTACCATCAAAGCCGACATAATTTCGGAACCCTTGTCACGCTCTCACAAGGTGTTCCACTCGAAACCGTTAGCCAGATGATGGGGCATAAGTGCATCAAAACCACTCAGATTTATGCCAAACTCACTCGTCAAAAAGTGAATGAGGATGTGAAGAAGTTGAGCAGTCGCATTGGCGGAAAATATAAACTGTCGGACTATGCCGTAAATGAAAATGAAGCAAATCAATGCAAAACAGTGCAATCAAAACCAAACAATCATGGAAAATAGAAGAATCATACTATCAGATAATGGAATAATAACCGTTCCGGGTGAAACAAAAATGAACATTGCGGAAATCGCCGATTTGTTTGGCATTTACTATCAAACCGCAAAAAAGCTTATTCGGGATATTGAGAAATCTGGCGTTGTCGGTGGAGACTATTCTGGGAGTTGTACTTATGAGGGTTCAAAAATATATCCTGATTATTATGGCTTGGAGATGGTTACTGCTGTTGCTTTTCGGGTACAATCAGGAGAAGCCGATGTTTTTCGGAAATGGTTACTTAGAAAAATAGCTAAAGCGGGAATTACTGAAATACTAATATTACCGATTCAAAATTCAATATTGAATTAAGACATCCGACATCAATTTTTAATCCAACTATCGGCAGGCTATCTAAACTATAGCCTGCCGTTTTTAATATACCTTATTTCATCTGAACACAAATATAAAAGCAGGGAATAAAACGTCAAGACTAAACCCTTCGGGTATTTTGCCAAATCTTCCTTTCTCGTGCCTCAAAAGAGTATTTACCAAAATAGTCCTGCCTAATTTATTCCCTTGCTGTCGGAGAATGTTTATCAGTTGAAAAAAGGAAAAAATAATCATGGAGGGGACAGCAACAACTACTTCCTGAAACTCTCCTTGTAGCCATCTTGTAGGAGCTTTTCAATATCTGACGAACGATATAAAATCTTACCGCCCAGTTTGATGTATGGAATACGTCCTTCGTTTCGATAGTCCTGAAGGCTTCTCCTGCTAAGTTTTAGTTTCTTCGACAATTCTTCATCCGTATAAAAGCTTTCACCGTTTAAGGTAGGCTTGCGGACAGGAAACAATCGCTCCATAAGCGAAGCCAGCCGATCCAGTGAAAGAAAAAATGATTTTACACGTTCATTGCTCTCCGGTGTGATTAATTGATTACTCATAACTTTGGTTTTTATTGATTTATATTCGACTCTGTTTAATATTTCATATAGCTGCCCCAGCCTGTAATATGCAGACCAAAAGGCGATTTCTCTGATTCTATCTTGCTCCGTTTAATCCCCATACCAACATAGCAACCCTCATCATCCGAATCAATTTCATAACAGGAAAAACTTCCCCGTTCCGATTCCTTATCGTAATGGTAGGCTAGCAGGTAATAGTTGTCGTTATACCCCTGAAAAATATATACATCGGGATTACCGTTGACGCTTTCCCAAGCTCCCAACCATTCTGCCGGGAAGCTCCGATAGTTTTGATATTCTTCCATACTTACAGTTCCTTTCCCTGCTGATTGGCTTGTTTACGCTTTTGCTCCACCAATGGCAGTGCTTTTTCCACATCTTGGGGCTTATAGTAGGTCTTGTGATTGATCTGGGAATATGCCAGTGTTCCGTTGTCCCGAAGCGTTTGCAGGGTTCGAGGCGAGATATTCAGAAGCATACATACATCCTGATTATCCAACCATTCACTTTCCTTGTCGCCATACAGATGGCAAAGATGTTCCATTCGGGTAGCGAAACTTTCAAATTTTGAGAGCATTGCTTCAAATGTTTTTGCTTCGATATTTATTATTTCCATATACACTATATTTTAAATTATTAGTCGTATTTGCTCCAAAAGTAAACTATTCGATTATCACTATCCAAAGGATAGAATCCTTTGCACCTTTAGGTTGTATTTTACTTATAGCCAAAATACTTACACTGTGATAACTTCATCATTCTGCTGCGAAGTAAAAAAGAAAATTTCACCTTTCGATAGGTTTATAGTCAAGTGGTAGTCAGTGGCGTCGATTTGGCAGCAATCGGTATCGACACTCTGTAATTTTTCTTTCTTTGGATACGAAGTAAAGCAGAAATATTTACCCCTCAATGGCTTTTAAATCAAGTGGTAGCTTATGGCTGGGGTTGTCTATCGTGTAACTTCATTTTCTTGTTTTGAATATCAATTTTTAGTAAAAAAGTAGTTTTTCAGCCCATTGAGATGCTATACTGGATACCAGCAGAAAAAACTCCATGTTTACATATCGTATTTCGGTTATGTACCTCTATTGGATGTGCGAGACGGTGAAGTATACACTACATATACACCCAATACAGCAGAAAGATATTGCAGAATACACCATACAAAACAAGTCTATTAACACTCCTGATTAATAATAGTTTATTTGCAACTGACAATCGGCTCTCTATAGTAAAAAGAGCCGGAGTATTCACTTTTTTAATATAGTATGCTATGAGCAGTAAACAAACTGACAACGATCAGCAAAAAAAGACAATGCCCGAAGACTGGTCACCTCTACCTTCGGTTGGAGGGAAATCCGCTATCCCAAAGTCCGAGAATGAAAACAAAGACGAACTTCTGAAAGAATTTCTTGGGAGAGATGATCTCAATGTTGTAGGCGTTGGTGCATATAAAGAGAACACCAATAGAGATATTGAACAAACTATCCAAACAGAAGACAGTATTCGTACAGAGGATAGTTTGCAAACAGAACCGGTGGTAAATACACCTTCCACGATAAAACGTACCAGTAATAAGCAGCGCAAGGAATCATCGGAGGAATATCAGCAAGCATTCCTGTCTGTTCCAAAACTCGAAGACCGCAAACCTGTATTTATCAGCCGGAAGGTGCGAGATAGTCTGGATGAGATCGTCCGTAAGTTGGGAGGACGGAGAATGAGTGTATCGGGCTTTATCGAGAACCTTGCCCGTCATCATCTGGAAATCTATCAAGATGATGTGGAAATGTGGAAGAAGCTCTAATGTTTAGCTTCTATCCATTGTAAAGTAAGTCTGTGTAGTATCTACGACTTAGCTTTGAATGGAACATTCCATGTCCAGTTAGCGGAGCGAGGTTATGTTTTCATTGCATGAAAACCCTCGCTTTGGCTTATCGCCAAAGGGAAAACTGCTCCCGTTGGTCGGCAGCTTTTAGAAAAAGTCGATTCTTAAATAAATCGAAATTGGTAGAAGACAATAATAATAAGAGGAAGAAAGGCGGACGACCAAAGAAAAGTTCCGTAAGCCGGAAGAGCAAGACCATTGGAGTCTGCTTTTCCGAGCCGGAACTCTATGCCCTTCGACATAGGGCCGCCAAAGTCCGTCTTCCTCTTAGCGTTTATTGTCATGATGCTGTTCTTAGCGGAGTAATCAAAGAACCACTCAAAAAAGAAGATATTGAAATCCTTCGGGAATTGTCGGCTATCGGGAACAACCTGAACCAACTTGCAAAAACAGCCAAGTTTCTAAGCACGAAACGGCTTGAAAATAAAGCTCAAACTGTATTGGAAGACATACAAACCATCATAAATAAGCTATCCGATGATTGGAAAAATAGTAAAAGGAAGAAGCTTTAAGGGCTGCGTTTCTTATGTTTTAGAGAATAAAGAAGCAACTATTTTAGCAAGCGAAGGCGTATTGGCTATCGATAAAGAATCCATTATCAATAGCTTTTATATGCAGAGTTTGCTTAATCCCAATCTATCCAAATGTGTTGGACATATTCCGCTCTCGTTCTCTCCCGACGATAAGGAGCGAATGACGGATCAATTCATAGAGCGGTTAGCAAAGGAATATATGAAAGAGATGAAAATTGAGAATACGCAATATATTCTTGTCCGGCATAACAATACCAGTCATCCGCATTGTCATATCGTCTTTAATCGAGTGGATAACGATGGAAAAACCATTTCCGACAAGAACGATCATTATCGGAACGAGAAGGTTTGTAAGCAACTCAAGGATAAATACAACCTGACTTACGGAAAAGGCAAAGAGAATGTGAACGTTCAAAAGCTGAAAGGAGCAGAGAAAACCAAGCATGAAATTTACCATGCAGTTAAAGATATTCTTCCTAAAGTGAAAGACTGGCGACAGTTCGAATACGCCTTGAAACAACGGGGAATATCCATAGACTACAAGTATAAAGGGCAGACGAATGAGGTGCAAGGTATTTTATTTAAGAAAGGAGAACATTGTTTTAAGGGTTCGGAGGTGGATAGGAAATTTAGCTATTCCAAGTTGGATGACTTGTTGAACGGAAACGAGCATGTTCAGGAACAACAAATCTCCGTTCCAAAAGAAACGAATAGTAATCTTTCGGAAACCATCATATCGGGCGCGGCGGATGCTATATCGGGTATCGGTGGTCTGTTCAATTTCCAGCCGTCAAATCAGGATGTGAACGAAGCGGAATACTTACGCCAACAAGCATTAAAAAAGAAAAAGAAGCCCCAAAAGCGCAGGGGGTTCAGACAATAAAATGGGTAATTAACAAATTAAATTTAGAATAAATATGGCACAATCAGTATCAAACGAGGCTTTATGGGTAAAGCTTTCGGAAATGGACAAGAAACTGGATAAACTATCCGAAGAACAAGAATCACCGGTTCCAACCCAAGAGCCGGCAGGGAGTAAACCAGATCTTACAGCAGTAAAAGAGGAGATAATCACGAAAATTAAGGATGAAATTACCATCCTCGGACGGTCAAGCGACTCTCATTTTGACGCAAATAAGAAGAACATCGGGGCGATAACCGAAATCTTCCAAAAGATATGGAATATCGTAAGCCGGATACGGAAGCAGCAAAGGGAGGCTGTCGAATTGCAAGAAACAGATAAGGTATTTTATTTTGATTTCAGATTTTTCAAAGTCAGGAAAACATCTTTTGTTATAACGGTTCTTGGTATACTGGTATTTATCCTGACCCTATTTTGCATGAAGCAGCAGAACGAATATTCACTTCTGATAGATGGGTATTACAGGCAGCATATCGTCATACGACAGTTGCAATCGGAAGTGGATAGCTTAAGAAATGTAGTTCATACAAGTATAAAGTATAAGAAGTAAATTTGCTCGTGTCATTAACAATTCAATAAAAAGAGAGTTTTTGCGGGTAAAAACTCATCCAATTTACTATCTTTGCGGAATAAAGTAAAGTGAAATGCATAAAATCACAAAAGATACTAATAGGGACATCCTAAAAGATATTTGGCAAATCCATACTGACGTCCAAGAACAGATGCTACGACTGCGTTCTGTACCTGTGTCTAATAGATACTTTTAACTTTATTCCTAGATTAAAAAAAGAGAGGATTGATTAATCAGCCTGAATCTTAATAGCGAAGAGCGAACTTTTGTGAGTTCGCTCTTTCTGTTTTTAACTTAAAAGAAGTCTGCAAAGTAAAAAATCAAACGTTCAAAGCTATGCTGAGTCTCCGTTTAAAGTTCGATCTTGTAAAACTTTTGAGAGGGAGATATTTCGAATTTTAGATTCTATCCATGCCGAAAAATCAAATAATTTCAATATTTGCATTTCAAACACGTCATTCTGAATTGCTTGTATATCGCCTTGAATCTTTAACCATTCTTTCTCTCTTTGATGAAAGAATATGCCTTTAGCCAGCTTCGATAATGTTTTGAGCATCAAATGTTCTACTTTGTATGCTTTCTGTATTTTAGAAATCTCTCTTTTTATCGATCTTATTTCATATTCGAAGTCGCTGAGATGCCCAAGTTCATTTTGTATCATAAGATTTACCAGCCTAATAGTTCGGTATAGAGGTAAATAATAGAAACTCTTGCTTTGAGTAAGAACTCGTAGTATTGATTTTTGAGCGAGTTTATAATCACGTAGTACGAAATGAATAAGGGACACATATAGGCTAATTTCGGCTTGTCGGGTCAGGCTTAAGAGGTGTACCTTTTCTATCACAGCCTCCTTGTATTCTTCCATGAGGTTTTTTGATGCCTGAAAATTACCCCGATCCAGGAGCGGAAACAGCTTATATAAAAATGTGAGGGCAGAGACATTCGCCTGAAAATTAACAGAAACATTATCAATGGCTTCTAATTTTTCCAGAAAAAACGGGATTGAATCATACTCTTTTATTCCTCTCAAACTATCAAGAATTCCTTCCAACACTGTGAGGTAATATATTGGAGGATTTGCCCATAGATGTTTATTTTCCTCAAACAATTTATTAAGCTCGTAATAAGAGTGCAAAGCTGATTTATAATCGCCAACACTGATGAGATATGCTGATTGAAACAGTTGATGTAGTTTTTTTATTTCGAAAGAGTTTGCATTGGATGATGATACTAAGCTCATCTCACTAACCAATAGGTCATTAAATGTATCTTTCTGTATTTTCGATCTGATATTATCTTTATATAGTCCCCGATGCTTCATAAGTTCATAAAGTACAGATTGCTCATTAACACGCCTTATTCGTTTCAAAGATTCATTTATTCGTAAGTGTTTATTTAGCAGATCAGTTTCTGATATATAGGGAAAGTTTAAAAACAAAAGATATTCCAGTTCTAAACGGGAGGCATATAAAAAGATGTATTCGTTTTCATATAGAATAGCTTTCTCTTTCACTTGTTTCAGAAGATTAACAGCTTCTTCGAAAAGTAGTTTATCAAAAAGAATACGGGCTTTCAGAAGTTGGTTCATCATTGCCGTTACGTTGTCCTGACTTTCACGTAAGGATAAGAGTGTATCCAATAATAGTTTATATAAATAGCTACAGGTAATGTCAAAATTAGATTTTGGCTTCTTTTCTGAGAATTGGTAGCGCAACTCCTCAATCGCAATATCTCTATTCTTTTCTATGAGATCAAATAAATCAAGATAATCAGAAGGTTTGCTGACAGTCTTAAAACTTTTCTTTTCTGATTTAGTCAAAGAATTGACAAGTAATATTAATGCTTCTGCTTTCAACATAGAGTCGTTGGTGTTTTAAGTATTAATAATGTTGTGATTCAAGTTCATATAATTTTTTTAGAATAATGAAGACACATTGGTTTAGTAATTGTAACGTAACATATAAAGACCATTTTTTATGAACAAAGTCTTTAACAAAGATATAATAGAAAATGAAACACAACTTCATTTGTTTAGTGTAAAAAAGGCTTTAGAACAAAGAACTGCCTTGTTAAGACGGTTATCTGTGTTGATCGGAAATAGATGATTTTATGAATGGATAAAATATTAATACATTCGATTATAGAATTTTCATTAGAAAAAACATGTTGTATAATATGTTTTTGAAATTATTATGGAATATTCTTTCATCCATAGGTAAGTTATAACCTTCTTTTCTTCGTTATATTTTATTGATATTTAAATATATACATATTTAATATAAAGATAAAACAGTCATAATAGGCTACAATCATTCCGTAAACTATTTTTCGTTTTATTTACATATAAATATATTCTCATTGTGAAAACATAAGAGATTAAAATATACAAACATCTGATTATAATCACGTTATAGATTGGGTGGTTTTTATGTATTTATAATATAATGTGTTTTTTGTCAAAAAAATGCATTTTTCATAATTATAGTGTTAATATAAATTTATAAACATCTAATTTACAGTAAACTAATATCAATATTAACATTAAATCTTGTTTTGAAATTATTATAATTGATCGTTTTTGGAAATGTTTGGTGCTAAATCACCGTAATTTTGTGATATTCCAAAAGAGTAATAATCTAAGTAATCTAATAACCATAAAATCAAACGATGAAAAAAATAATTGTAATAGGTAGCTGTAATACCGACATGGTAATTAAATCTGATCGTTTACCTGTTCCGGGAGAGACAATATTAGGGGGGACATTTCTGATGAATCCCGGAGGAAAAGGTGCAAATCAGGCTGTTACGGTCGCAAGAATGGGCGGAATGGTGACATTTATCGCTAAAACAGGAAATGATATTTTTGGAAAGCAATCAGTAGAGCTATATCATTCCGAAAATATTAATACCGATTTTATCTTTTCCGAAGCAAATCATCCATCCGGCGTAGCTTTAATTTCGGTTGATGCTCATGGCGAAAATTGCATTGTAGTAGCATCGGGAGCTAATGCGCATCTGGATATAAAAGACATGGATGGTGCAAGAACAGAAATCGAGAGTGGAGATATTTTATTAATGCAACTCGAAATTCCAATCGAAACAGTTGATTATGCAGCAAATATAGCAAAAGAGAAAGGCATTAAAATTATCTTAAACCCTGCTCCGGCACAATCTTTACCGGTATCTCTGATCGAGAAACTTTATTTGATAACTCCTAATAAAACTGAAGCAGAAATACTTTCAGGCATCAAGGTTACAGATATAGAGAGTGCAAAAAATGCTGCAATAGCTATAAGCGAGAAAGGCGTGGAAAATGTAGTAATAACTTTGGGAACAGACGGAGCTTTAATAAAAGAAGGCGATACTTTTCACAAAGTTGATTCGTATAAAGTTGAAACCGTGGATACAACAGCTGCCGGAGACACTTTTAATGGCGCATTATGTGTGGGCATAGCCGAAGGAATGAGTATTCTCGATTCTGTGAAAATGGCATCTAAGGCGTCTGCTTTGACCGTAACGAGAATGGGTGCCCAATCTTCTATCCCATATCGCAGAGAATTAACATCATTGGAATAGTTCGAGGTTTAGTAGACCAAACCAAATCTAAATACCCAAAATATATGAGAACAAATTTTTTAAAAACAGCCTGTTTAATTTTACTGATGCTGTTGACCATTATTCCGAACATAAATGCAAAAACACTGCAAGGTCAAGTCTACACTGGTGTAGTCCATGATTCGGAAAACAAGCCTCTGATTGGTGTCACTGTTGCAATAAAAGGAACAGGTCATGGAACAACAACTGATGCGGACGGAAAATTCTCAATAACTTCGTCTGTGTCAAAACCTACTCTCTTATTTTCCTACATAGGCTTTGAACCCGTAGAGGTTGAGCCAGGAAATAAGCCATTGATCATTAAAATGAAAGAACTTGATTCTTTGCTAAAAGAAACTGTTGTTATTGGTTACGGTTCGAGGAGCAAGAAAGAGATCACAGGTTCTATTGCATCCTTAAAAACAGACGATTTTAATAAAGGTGTTTTTTCGGATGCTATGGGTTTACTACAAGGAAAAGTAGCTGGCTTATCGGTTCTAAAACCCAATGGTGCAGACCCGTTATCCGGTTATGAAATAATACTTCGCGGAACCAGCACTCTGACAGCTACTCAAAGTCCACTGATTATTATCGATGGAGTAATAGGTGGAGAATTGAAAAATATCAATTTCGAAGAAGTTGAATCAATGGACATTCTTAAAGATGGATCTGCTGCTGCTATTTATGGTACGAGGGGAACGAATGGTGTAATTATTATTACTACAAAAAGAGCTAAGTCAGGGAAAGCCTCAGTTGAGTATAATGGTCAATTTTCTGTTCAAGTTGCACCTAAAAAAGTGGAGAACTTGAATGCATCGGAATTTGAGTACGCAATAAAGAATTACACTACAGGAAAAGAATCAAATTTATATGGGGCAGATACTGATTGGTTTAAGGAAATTACACGAAGTACGCCATTCAGTCAGAGGCATAGTGTAGCTTTGTCCGGAGGTGTGGATCAGTTTTCTCACCGAACCATTCTCAATTTGGAACAAAACGAAGGACTTCTCAAAGACAACAATCTAAAGAAGTATTTGATAAAGACAAATATTATACAAAAAGGATTCGATGATAGATTAATATTAGATATTAATGCAACCTATTCGGTAAGAAAATACAATCCGGCAAATCAGGATTTGTTTGCTCAAGCATTTATAAACAATCCTACTGCTCCGGTATATGACGCTACCAACACCTATTCAGGTGGATACTTTATGACTCCGGGATTGGATTATTACAACCCTGTAGCAATGCTAAATGAGCGAAAACGAGAAGGAAAAACAGCTGATTTTACCGGTAGTGGACGCGCAACAGTAAAAATAATTGACAACTTCACATGGAGTAACTTCCTATCATATTCATCTTCAACATGGGAAGATCGCTCGTATAAAACGAAGTATTATCCAAGCATTATCGGTAAAAACGGAGAGGCTGAAATAAGTAATGGAAACTATGAAAACATTCAATACGAAATGCTACTCAATTACCTGAAAAACATCGGCAAACATAATTTTCAAATTATTGGAGGATACTCTTTTCAAGAAGAGATTAGCAGCAATTCATACATGATAAATTCAGGTTATGACACTGATCTGTATGGAACAAATAATATTGGAATGGGAACCGGTCTGCAAAAAGGAACGGCAAGCATGGGTTCTTACAAAGAAAAAAATAATCTTATTGCATTTTTTGGTCGTGCAATGTATAACTACAGCGATAAATACTTAGCTTCGATTTCTATGCGTAGAGAAGGCTCATCTAAATTTGGCAAGAACAATAAATGGGGATGGTTTCCGGCTATAAGCCTAGGATGGCGTATCAATAATGAAGATTTTCTGAAAGATGTGAAGCTTATCAATGACTTGAAGCTTCGTGCAGGATATGGTGTTACTGGAAATCAAGGATTTTCGAGTTATAAATCATTAGTTTTGATGGGAAAAGCAGGAAGCTTTTATTACAACGGAGAATGGATTAATACATATCAGCCCAAAAGTAATCCTGAGCCTGATTTGAAATGGGAAATGAAGCATGAATATAATGTCGGCGTTGATTTTTCTTTGTTGAATAATAGATTGAGAGGAACGGTTGACGTTTATTATAGAGACATAAAAAATCTTCTATATTCATATGATGTGTCTGTTCCACCAAATCTATACAAAGAAAAGTTTACGAATGTGGGTGAAATCACCAATGTTGGCTTCGAATTCACAATCAATGGAGTACCGGTAAAAACAAATAATTTGACATGGACAACAGGTTTAACTTATAGTATGAATAAGAATAAACTTAAAAAACTATCAAACAGCGAATTTAGCAAATCGTATATTGATCTTGCTTGGATTGGAGGAACCATTGGAGTAAACAGCCAACGTATGCAAGAAGGTAAGAGCCTCGGAACATTCTATGGACCGGTATGGTTAGGTTTAGATGAAAACGGAAAAGACCTTTTCAAAAATGCAGATCCGATGGGTAAGGTTGATCCAAAAGATTGGGAAACAATAGGCAATGCCTATCCTGATTGTACGATAGGGCTTACAAATAATTTCGATTATAAAGACTGGAATCTAAACTTCTCGCTCCGTTCATCTATTGGAGGAAAGGTTCTAAATACATACAGATTGTATTATGAAAACTGGGGAACAATAGGTTTGAAAAATGTTGTTCACACACAGTACGAAACCCCTCAATTTACGGGAGCGGCTATGTATTCTTCAAAATATTTGGAAGACGCAACTTTCTTAAAGTTGGATAATGTTACATTAGGATACAACATTCCTGTTAAATGCAAGTCTATAGCCAAAATGAATGTATCGGCAACTGCTCAGAATGTTTTTTGTATAACAGGATACAAAGGATTAGATCCTGAAGTTGCGTTGAGTGGATTAACTCCGGGTATTGAATATCTTTCATATTATCCGCGAACAACAACAATCACATTGGGATTGAATATAACCTTTTAATCAATAAAACAAGTAAATCATGAAAAAGATATTATCAATTATAATAGTTGGTTTGGGGCTAATATTACTCAATACATCATGCACCAACCTTGACGAGGAGGTTTTCTCGGACATTCCGATGAACGAGTTCTTTACAACCGAAGAGGCTTTGTTGATGAATGCCGGAAGAGCCTACACAAAGTTGCAAAAATATCCCGAAGAGCAACAATTATGGTCTTTGACCGAAAATGCTTCAGATGAGTTGGTAATACCAGCCAGAGATAATGGAGAATGGGACGAACAAGGACGATGGAGACAAATTCAAACACATCAGATTGATCCTTCTAATAAAATATTGAGACAATCATGGGAGTTTGTTTTTGGAGGAATCAGTGCGTGTAATGAAGTTTTATATGAAACAGAAGAATCTCCGATCAATTTTGACGGGAAGGATAAAATCATAGCCGAAATTAAAATCTTACGTGCATATTTTTACTATTGGGCAATGGACAATTGGGGAAATATTCCTTTCACTACTGATTTTACGGATAAGAATCTTCCTCAGCAAAAAGACCGAAAATTTGTTTTCGAGTTTATCGAAAAAGAAATAAAAGATAACATCGGATATCTTGAGAGCACACCCACTTCTAAAAACTATGGAAGGGTAACACAAGGTATGGCAAATATGTTGTTGGCAAAACTTTATCTCAATTCAAAAGAATGGGTAGGAACAGAAAGATGGCAAGATGCGATTGATGCTTGCGATGCAATAATATCAACAGGAAACTATCAGATTGAAGATGATTTTTTCACAAATTTCAAAGTGAACAACAATAATTCGAAAGAGAATATTTTTGTGATTCCTTACGATAAAGTTTTAACCAAAGAACGTTTTTATTGGTATACACTGTCGTTGAGTGATGCAAGTAGAGCAACGTTTGATTTTAAAGGTAATATGTGGGATGGATTTGTTTGTCAACCAGACTTTTTCAAAAAATTTGATGCAGCCGATAAACGAAGAGATTCGTTCTTGTATGGACAGCAATATGATAAACAAGGAAATCCTATCGTTATAGACGGAGAATCATTTATTTATACACCTGACATTGCCGTATATACAAGCCGGAAAAAATGGGAAGGCGCACGTATCTGTAAATATGAATATCAAACAGATTTGCAGTTTGATGAAACTGACATGGAAAACGACTTTGTACTATTCAGATATGCTGATGTATTATACACAAAAATGGAAGCACTGTGGCGAAAGAATGGATATGTAGGAAGTTTTCTGAACGATACTCAATTACAAAAAATCAGAATCCGAGCAAGCATGCCTGTCTACGTTGAAGCAGATATCACATCTCAAGAGTTGTTGAATGAGTTTGGACGTGAGTTTGCTTGGGAAGGACATCGCCGACAAGATTTAATTCGATTTGGGGCATGGGGAAAAGCGTGGTGGAGCAAACCCGTTTCGGATGCCAATAAGAAATTATTTCCGATACCTCAAACAGCTCTCGACACTAATTCTAATCTAATTCAAAACCCTTTATAAGTATAGTAATGATGAAAATAAGAAAAATTGTATTGTGTTTAACGGTTTCTCTCTTTGTCTCGGGGCAGGTATTTGCAACTAAATCGAAATCAATATCTGTAGCTGAGTTAAAAGATAAAATAGCAGGAGCTTGGGTTGGTCAAATGATAGGAAACATCTATGGCCTTCCACACGAAAACAAATACGTGAATGCCCCCGGACCGGAAAACTTTCCATACGGATATACAAAAAATATAGATAAGCTTAAACAATGTGATGGAGCATTTTCTGATGATGATACAGATATCGAATACTTCTATCTCCTCCAAATGCAAAAGCACGGGATAGAACCATCGTATGAGCAACTTCGTGAAGCATGGATGTATCATATCCGAGACAGAGTGTGGTTAGCCAATCGTGCAACATTGGGTCTGATGCATTTTGGATATACTCCTCCGTTTACCGGAATGAAATCGATAAATCCGCATTGGTACCAGATAGATCCTCAGTTGATAAATGAGATATGGGCATACACTGCGCCCGGAATGGTAAAATATGCAGCTCAAAAATCGGATTGGGCAGCCCGCATAACAAGCGATGAATGGGGAGTGGAACCTACGATTCATTATGGAGCAATGTATGCTGCCGCATTTTTTGAAAAGGATATAAAGAAACTGATTGAAATTGGTCTTAAGGAACTTCCTCAAGATGGAAGATATGCCAACACAGTGCGCGATATGATTGCGCTTCACAAAAAATACCCGAAGTGGCAAGACGCATGGAAGGAGATGGCTCAAAAATATTATGTCGACGAACCTGACATGACTAAAACAATATGGAATGCAAACTTGAACGGAGCATGTGCCATTTTGGCGATGTTGTACGGCAAAGGCGATTTTCAATACACATTAGACCTCTCTTGCGCTATGGGATTTGATGCAGACAATCAGGCTGCAACTTTGAGCGGATTGTTAGGTGTGATTAATGGCTTGAAAGGACTACCAAAAGATTTGTATTTACCGGTTGAAGATTGGAAAGAACCATTTAATGATAAGTATATCAACATCACTCGTTTTGATATTCCGGATTCAAAAATCTCCGATATTATTTCTAATACGACACAGATGGCAATAAAGTTGGTAGAACAAAAAGGCGGTAAATTGGTTGGTCAAGGCGACAAAGCAAAATTGATAATAAAAACTGAAGCTACGTTTAATCCTCCTTTGGAGTTTTGTGTAGGACCTAATCCTCGTATGGAAGTGGGTAAAAAAGTAGATTATGATTTTTACTGTACCGCAAACAAAAGCTATAAATGGACGTTAGCAAAAGGAAATTTACCAAATGGTATTGAATTTAAGAATGGAAAAATTAGTGGTGTTCCATCTCAAGCGGGTGTATATCCTGTGACATTGCAACTAAGTGACGGAAAGAAGAATATCCAAAAAGAATTCAAGCTATTAGTCAGAAATGAGAACATAGCAGCACAAGCAGATTCAATTATTGCTAATGTGCACACTCTTAATACGGCTGTGTTAGATTCATGTTGGTATACTTTTGGACAACCGATGTATGCAAAATCGGTAAATGTGATTAACGATGGTATTTTAAACGGAGAGGGATCTGTTTTCTATAGTCTTGCAGCTAAAACAAACCTGCCCAAAGTCGATTACTATGGCTATGCATGGAAACAAGAAAAGAGCATAAGTATGGTAGCTCTTAATATTGGTTGTATGGAAGAATTTGGAGGTTGGTTCATGTCTCTCAATGTGCAATATCAAAATGAGGAAGGAAAATGGCTTCCGGTCGAAAAAACAATAATAGAACCGGCTTTACCCAAAAGTGATATCGTGTTCATACAACCACATTTCGTTGAATATGTAATCTCTTTTAATCCTGTAAAAACAAAAGCGATCCGTATCATTGGAGATGCGGCAATACAAAATCACTGGCATAAATACACAAAAAATGTATCAGGATTTACTTCTGTCACAGAACTGAGTGTATATTAAATAAACTAAGAACAAAATGAAGATATTAAAATATATAAACATTGCCGCTTTATTCGGAGTATTGATACTGACGGCTTGCGGAGAAAAAAAGACAGAGAAGAGTCTGTATGAACAGTCATCCGTAACGATAAGTAAAGATGCGTTGATGGATAAAATAAAAGGCGGATGGGCAGGTCAGACTATCGGCGTAATATATGGTGCTCCAACAGAATTTAAGTTTCAGGGAACCACCATTCAGGATTATCAACCTATTCCGTGGAACGATACAATAGCCAGATATTGGTGGGATAAAAAACCCGGACTTTTTGATGATATTTATAACGACCTCACTTTTGTCGAAACATTTGAAAGATGTGGATTGCAAGCACCGATAGACACTCTTGCAAAATATTTTGCAGCGGCAGATTACCATCTGGCACATGCCAATCAGGCAGGGCGTTATAATATCCGTCAAGGAATTATGCCTCCGGCTTCCGGATATTGGATGAACAATCCACATGCAGATGATCTTGATTTTCAGATCGAAGCAGACTTTATTGGACTAATGACTCCCGGTATGCTAAACTCAACAATGGATGTAGCCAATAGAGTCGGACATATCATGAATAGCGGCGATGGTTTCTATGGTGGAGCGTTTGTCTCAGCTTTGTATTCTTTAGCATTTGTGACAAACGATATTGACTTGATGCTCAGTGAAGCATTAAAATGTATTCCCCAAGAAAGCCAATTTCATCAATGTGTAAGCGATGTCGTTACATGGCATAAACAATATCCGGATGATTGGCAGGCAACATGGTTCGAATTGCACAAAAAGTGGAATAAAGATGTGGGTTGCCCCAAAGGTGTATTCCTTTCATTTAATATCGATGCTAAAATAAACTCTGCATACATTGCTCTGGCTCTATTGTATGGTAAGGGAGATTTTACGAAGAGTTTGGATATTGCAACTCGTTGCGGACAAGATTCTGACTGTAATCCAAGTTCGGTTGGAGGAATTTTGGGTGTAATGCAAGGATATTCAAACATACCGGAAATGTGGTTGAAGCCTCTCCATGCAATAGAAAATCTCGATTTTCAAGGCACTACAGTTTCATTGGAAAAAGCATATCAATATAGCTTCAAACATGCTTTAGAGATTATTCAATTAAACAAAGGAAAAGTGGATGGCGACCAGATAACAATTCCGTTAGTAGAACCAAAAGTATTGCCTTTGGAGCAAAATTTCGAGAATATGCATCCTATTGCCCGTAATAAAATAGATGAGAGCATCAATGGAGAATATAATTTTGAATTTGAAGGAAATGGTTTTGTTACTTATGGAAACCTTATAAACACAAGCCATATGGATAAAGCCTATATGTATCGTGTAACCAATAGATTTGGCTCTGAGATTTTTGCTTTGGCTGAGCCCAACGACCCTTATGTGGCACAATTGGAGGTTTATATTGATGGGCAAAAAGACCATATCGTTAATATGCCGATGAAGAATCCTTCGCGGAGATTAGAGCCGGCTTGGAAATATCAATTGCCGGAAGGTAAACATAAAGTCACATTGAAATGGTTAAACCCCAATCCAAATTATGAGATAAGAATAAACGATATCATAGTATATTCTGAGAAACCTTTTACAAATAAATAAAATAGAATACCATGAAAAAATTATTATGTACGGCTCTTTGCTCAGTTTTTTTGCTCAGCTGTGCTGATAAAAGCCAGAAGGCAACAACTACAAGCATACCCACAGAAGTTTCTATTTCGAAAGAAGTATTGAAAGATAAAATAAAAGGTGGATGGGCAGGACAGACTATCGGTTGTACTTATGGAGGTCCCACAGAGTTTAAATACAGAGGAGCTCTGATTCAAGACTATCAGAACATGATTTGGTATGATGATTATGCATATGATACGTTCATTGAAGACCCGGGACTCTATGATGATGTATATATGGATCTCACCTTCGTTGAAGTTTTGGAAAGAGTAGGTTTGGATGCTCCTGTTGATTCTTTTGCTGTGGCATTTGCCAACGATGATTATAAGTTGTGGCACGCTAATCAGGCTGCCAGATACAACATCCTTAATGGTGTCATGCCACCGGCATCAGGGCATTGGAAAAACAATCCACATGCCGATGATATTGATTTTCAGATCGAAGCAGATTTTATTGGATTGATGTGCCCCGGTATGATGAATACTGCATCTGACTATTCTGACCGTATAGGTCATATCATGAACTATGGCGATGGTTGGTATGGTGGCGTTTATATGGCTGCTATGTATTCTTTGGCTTTTGTTTCAGAAGATATAAACTTTATTGTAGAAGAAGCACTAAAAACAATTCCAGGAAAAAGCAAGTTTTATCAATGTATCAACGATGTGATAAAATGGCACAAGCAATACCCAAACGATTGGAAACAATGTTGGTTTGAAGTAGAAAAGAAACATTCGTCAGAAATTGGTTGCCCCGAAGGAGTATACAATGCGTTCAATATAGATGCTACGATAAATGCGGCATATGTGGTGATAGGTTTACTGTACGGAGAAAAAGACTTTTTTAAAACAATGGATATTTCTACTCGTTGCGGACAAGACTCGGATTGCAATCCGGCAACAGCGGCAGGCATATTGGGCGTAGTGTTAGGATATAGCAACATTCCCGACTTCTGGAAACCATCGATGGAGAAAGTCGAAAATCTTGACTTCCCTTATACCACCATTTCATTGTCGAAAATCTATGATTTGAGCTACAAACACGCTGTGGAGATAATCAAAAAAAACGGAGGACGAGAAGATGGATCTAACCTAATCATCAAAACACAAAAACCGGAAACCGTACGTTGGGAGCAATCTTTTGAAGGTTTGCATCCATCTGTAAGAACAGTAATCAACAAGGAATTTGGAAAAGATGACTTTAAGTATGATTTTGAAGGAAGTGCGGTTGTTGTAATGGGTTTCGTAAAACGATTGACCGGCACAAATGAAGATTATGTTCTTTACGGAGATGTGTATATAGACGACAACAAAGTTGAAGAAATAAGGATGCCATATGATTATATTAAGCGCAAGTATGATGTGTTTTATACTTACGATTTGCCCGAAGGAAAACACTCTCTGCGCATTGTCTGGAAAAACCCCAAACCTGATTTCTGTGTGCAAGTGAAAGATGTGGTTGTATATTCAAATCAACCTCAAAAAACATTCACACCAACCAAATAACCAAAAGAAATGAAGCCGACAACTAACATATTATTACTAATGCTCTTTATCATCCTTTCCGCTTGTGGCGAGGATGATAAAGTCCCTGAACCCGAACCTCAACCTTTTCAACGACAGCAGGAAAGTCTGGTGATGGAGAGTCAGATACTTCATCGAGATATGAAATATTCAATATTGTTTCCGGAAGGATATAATGAGTCTGATAAAACTTACCCTGTTGTTTATCTTCTTCATGGATTTGGAGACAATGAAACATCGTGGATGAAAGGCGGAAACATTAGATATTATGCTGATAGGGCTGTGAATAGTGGAATTATAGAGCCAGTAATATTTGTTGCGCCTCAAGGGTTTAATAATTATTATGTGAATAAATATAATGGCAACTACGACTACATGAAAATGTTTGTTGAAGAGTTGGTGCCTTATATTGATGCTACTTACCGAACCAAAGCCGACAAATCGCAACGAGCTGTTATGGGATATTCTATGGGTGGCTATGGAGCCTTTATCTTGCCAAGTATTAATCCGGATGTTTTTTCTACTGCTGTGGCTCTCAGTATGTCATGGCGCACAGACAACCAGTATATGGCAGAACCGCAAGGTGTTTTTGATTCTCAGTTTGGTGGTCTTTTTGGCGGAGTAGGGAAAAGTGGCACGGAACGTATTACCGACTATTTTAAGTCATTAAGTCCTTTTCATTTCTTCCAGCAAACAAATATTGATAAGTATAAACAAATACGATACTATCTGGATTGCGGAGACGATGAAGAGCAGCTATCCATAACAAATGATGAGCTTCATACACTTATGCGTGACAAAGGAATCAAACATGAATACCGGATGCGCAATGGTTTTCATACTTGGGATTATTGGACTGGTAATATGAATGAAGTTTTTGCATTCTTACAATCATCCTTTGCGTCATCTGTTTTTCCTGAAGAAGACAAAATGCAGGATATAGATACAGATAACTTAAAGGGAACATATACCGAAGTTGCATTGAAAGTACTCAATACAAATGGAGGCGTGTATTTGCCGCCAGCATATAATACGTCAGGACTGCGCTATTCGGTTATTTATTTCTTACACGACAGACAATCAAAGGATACAAAAAATTCGATAAAGAATGTTTTAGCTTTGCTCGAAGAATCCTTTGTTGTTGATGGATTGCCATATCCTATTGTTGTTGAGATTCCTGTTTCTGCTATATCTACAACCTTTTCTTTTTCTGAACTGGTTACAGATATTAATGAAAATTACAGGACAATCTCCCGAAAATCGGCTCGTGTGCTGATGGCTAACGGGGAGGGTGGAAAATATGTAAAGCAGGCAATTACTGAAACCGAATCTTGTTTTCTATATAATGCAAATATCGATTTTGATAATGTTGCTTTGGTCGGTCAATTCTATTATCTTGATATAACAGACAATGCTGCATCGCACAAATCTTATGGAAAATTGTATGCAAGGTTGAGAGATGGAAACATAGAACATCAGTATAGAGTGAGAAACGGGACTGATTCGTACCCATCTTTTTTGAATGGTCTTAGCTCTTCGTTTACTTATATGAATAATTATTTAATCACACCAGAGGAATGAAAACCGTTTTTAATATATTGATTTTCTGTCTTGTATCTGTTGGTTGCTTCACTCAGAATAATGAAAAATTATTGGTTCTTGAGGATGAAGTGATGTATAGCAAGATATTGAAGCAGGAGGTGAAATATACAATTTGCTTGCCTGACTCGTATTATGATAATACGAGTAGGTTTCCTGTGGTTTATATGCTACATGGTTTAGGGGATAACAGTTATTCGTGGTTAGAGTATGGACAGATAGACCTGTATGCACAAAAAGCCGTAACAGAAGGAAGAATTATCCCTATGATATATGTGATGCCCGATGGATATAAAACGTATTACACGAACGATTTCTACAAGAAGTCTCTGTATCAGGATATGTTTATAAAGGAGCTTATTCCTCATATCGACAACAAATACAAAACGCGTGCAAGCAAACAATACCGTGCAACAATAGGATATTCTATGGGTGGGTTTGGTGCTTTAATGCTTGCTGCAAAAAATCAAGATGTTTTTAGTACGACAGTCCCATTAAGTATTTCTATGCGAACCGATGAGCAATACATGACAGAAGAATCTCCTTGGTGGGATGAACAGTGGGGGCGTCTATTTGGTGGAGAGGGAGAAGAAGGTAAAGCTCGTTTGACAAACTATTATAAAGAAAACAGCCCGATGCATTTTTTTGTAAACAATAAATGTGACTTGAAGATATTTATTGATAATGGCGATGATGAACAAACTCTTGCCAGTAGTAATGAAGAACTTCACATGTTGTTGCGAGATAAGAAAATTGTACATGAATTCAGAGTACGAAACGGAGGACACGAGTTCAGTTATTGGCGAGAAGCAATGTACAATGGCTTGAACTTTATAAGCGATTCTTTTGAAAACAAGCCTTATAGAGGAGATAACAAGCAAGGGTTTGAAAATTTGAAAGCAACCATTAAACCATATGCTGTTGAAAGTAACTCATATCAAGTTTATTTGCCCAAAGACTATCAAAAAAGCTCTCGTCTATATCCGGTTCTTTATGTTGATGCAGATTTATCTTTAAACGAAAAAGAAAAGTTTGCCGGAATTGTGGAGCAATCGATAGAAAAAATGGAGATTCCTCAAATGATTGTAGTTTTTCTTAACAAGCAGAACAACAACAAAGACGTATCGGAACTTATTGGAAAAATTGAGGAAAATTTAAGAATACGCAAAAATAGAAGGTTCCGGGCATACTTAGGCTATAAAGATGGAGGAAAGACGGCATTCAAGAATCTTACGCAAAAAGACGATTTTACGTGTATTGTTAGTTTTGACACATCATTACAGGACAATGATGAAATACTGACTGATTTAAGAGATACAGATAAGAAAAAATTTGAACGAACTTGGATATATGTTGATGCTCCCGATAAAGGTCAGTTCTATAGAGGGAACGGAAATCTGCATATTCTATTAAAAGAAAAAGACATCTATCACGAATATCGGGTTAGAGAAGGAGATAGAGGAACAGACTATTTGTTTCAGGGATTAAATGAATCATTAAAATACATTGGAAAAAAATTTCATAAATAATTAACGATTAAAAATCAGACAGTATGTTTATAGTAGGGAATTATTTTTTAGCAGTTATACTCTGCTTTGTTACGATGCTATGTTGGGGATCGTGGGGGAATACTCAAAAATTAGCCGCTAAAACGTGGCGTTATGAGTTGTTTTATTGGGATTATGTAATAGGTATTGTTTTGCTATCCATAATTATGGGGTTCACCTTAGGTAGTTTTGGTGAGCAAGGTCGTAGCTTTGTAGAAGATTTGGCTCAAGCAGACACTGCAAATCTGTGGAGTGCGTTTATAGGTGGAGTCATTTTCAATGCATCCAATATTTTGCTTGCAGCCGCAACCTCCATTGCCGGACTATCGGTGGCGTTTCCTATTGGTGTGGGGTTGGCGCTGGTGTTAGGCGTGTTTGTTAATTATTTTGGAGAACCTAAAGGAGATCCGGTCATTTTGTTTCTGGGTGTAGCTTTGATAATGATAGCAATTATTCTGAACAGCATTGCTTCAGGAAAAAGCGGAAATTCGGGAGATGCTAAAAAATCGCAGAAAAAAGGTATCCTTATCGCTGTTTGTGCCGGAGTATTGATGTCTCTTTTCTATCGGTTTGTAGCAGCATCAATGGATTTAAACAATTTTGAACACCCAACAGCAGGAATGATGACTCCGTATTCGGCATTCTTTATCTTTTCATTGGGAATACTTGCCAGCAACTTCATTTTCAATACGCTTGTGATGAAGAAACCATTTGTTGGCGAAAGTGTATCATATAAGCAATATTTTGCAGGAAATGTAAAAACCCACATGGTTGGCGTTCTTGGTGGTATTATCTGGGGCTTAGGAACAGCTCTTAGTTACATTGCCGCAGGAAAAGCGGGGGCAGCTATATCCTACGCTTTGGGGCAAGGAGCTCCAATGATTGCTGCTTTGTGGGGTGTTTTTGTTTGGAAAGAATTTAAAGGAGCATCTAAAACTGTGAATTACCTTATTGCTTTTATGTTCATTCTATTTATACTCGGGCTGAGCTTAATCGTTATGGCCGGAAATAATTAACCATTAAATCAAAATTTATTAAACCAAAAATTTTAAATCTATGAAAAAATTAGTTCATTCTTTGTTTGCAACAATGATTGTTGTGGTATTTTCTCTGTCGTTTGTGGCTTGTGGCGACGACGATGAGGATAATAATGGCGGCGGTGGAGAAGTGAAAGCTTCTAAGGTAAAAACGCTCAATTATAAAGATGATTCTTGGGAAGAAACCTTTACGTTCACATATCAGGATGACGGAAAGATCAGTAAAATTGTTAACTCGTATGAAGGAGGAAGCGAAGAAATTATTTTTGATTGGAAAACAGCCAACAAATTGACTGTTACCAGAGGTGATAAGACATATCTATATGATGTAAATAGTTCAGGCTACATCACAAAAGAATATGGGGAAACAAGTAAAGACTACTATACTTATGAGTATGACGGCAATGGCTTTATCACTAAAATACAGGAGTTTTGGGATGGTGGATCAGAGGTTAAATACACGATCACGATCAACAACGGAAATGTGACAAAGCATGCAAGAGTGAGAGATGGTAAGGATTATGAAAAAACTTTCGAATATGCAACAGGAGTGAATACTTGTAATATTCAGCAAACAAATCCGGTTGATTCTTATTGGAAAACTCAAGCAGGGTTATATGGAAAAGCAAGTAATAAGCTTGTAGAACGTCTTAACTATGGTTATGTTGGGGAAACTGCTTCAACAACAGTGCTTCAGTACAGTTTTGATACAGATAAACGTCCATCTACAATCACTCGTGGTGGTGATGGTTGGACAGAAACTCTTACTTATACATATTACTAATCGAAATTATATGCAGCTTTTTAAATAAAATTGATTTTTAAAGAAGGGAGGTTGTTTCAGATTTGAAACAGCCTCCCTTTGTTTATGTCCCATCCTAAAATAGGTTGACAAAAATCTCTATTCCTCTTTATAACGAATCATGTCTTTTTCAGCTTTCTTTTTCTTTTCACAAAATAAATATAATATCCGGTCAATTCAGGGCAATGAATAGGAAAATTATAGATCAGATTTTGCAGAGAAAGATAAATAAAGTATCTTTATACAAAGCTAATCAACCTGCTCAAAGCGGAGCAAACCAGAGAAGTTAGCTCGTTACTTATCCGTTACCTATTTTGAATTTAATCGCAACTAAATCGCTGATTCAGAATGAAATAATCAAAAGACATAGGTTTGTTTCTAAATCGTTACCTATGGACGAAAATTATTTCATAATACGCTAAATTTCAGCAAATTAAAAACAACACTTTGTCTTCTCATGTGTATGCTAGATAAAAATTGTATCAAACACATGTATTTATGTTACATGAAACAAAAGTGTGATAAAGAGATACAAATATTACAAGCTTGACGGGCAGAACATTTTATCTTCATTATTGTTATTTCAATACCAATAAGCTGAAAAAACAAGATATCTTTGTCTGCGGTTTTCCTATGCTTTGATGGGTTGATCTTAATTCGAAAATCCTAAATCCAATTATGAAAAAAACAGTAGTTCTGCTACTTCTAACTTTATTATCTCTGGCTATTCTTTTTTCTTGTCAAAAAAGCAAGAAGGCGAAGTTCGTTATAGGAGTATCGCAATGTAGCGATGATCTTTGGCGCACCAGAATGAATCAGGAATTGATTCGTGAAACATCTTTTCATCCTCATATAGAAATAGAAATAAAAACCGTTAAGGATAATACAGAAGAGCAAATAAAGGATATAGAATCTTTTATAAATCAGGGAGTAGACCTGTTGGTTATATCTCCTAACGAAGCGAAAGCAATTACTCCTATTATAAAGAAAGCCTATCTTTCGGGTATTCCTATTATACTTGTAGATAGGAAAATAGAAACTAACGATTATACAGCCTATGTGGGAGCCGACAATTTTCAAATAGGAAAAGAACTGGGAATGTATGTTGTTGACGTTCTAAAAGGAGAAGGTTCTGTTGTGGAAATGAGAGGGCTCGAAGGCTCTACCTCCGATGCCGAACGGCATGCCGGATTTATGGATGCAATAAAGGATTATCCTCAGATTCGTATTCTGGCAGAGGGGAGAGGCAACTTCTTGAAAGCCGATGCTAAAACAGATATGAAGCGAATATTGCAACAACATGATTCTATCGATCTTGTATTTGCGATGAATGATCAGATGGCTTTGGGTGTTCGCGAAGCTACATTAGAGCACAATTGTAAGGCTCCGTTCATTATCGGTATTGATGCACTGGCCGGCGAGGGTGGTGGTATACAGAATATTAGAGATGGGCTTGAAGATGCTTCCTTTATTTATCCTACAGGTGGAGATAAAGTGATTGAGCTGGCTGTGAAAATTTTGAATAAAGAAGAAGTGCCCCGCGAAAATACTCTTTATACAGCCGTAGTTGATAAGAGTAATGCGCGTGTCATACAATTGCAGACGGATCAGATTTTCCTACATCAGGAAAAGTTGCAGAGCATGAATGAATTACTAAATTACAGCATTGTTCAGTACTCGAATCAAAGAACATTGTTTTATGGAACCATTCTTATAGTTGTTTTGCTCTTCATTCTTCTTGTTGTTTCTATATTGGCTTATAGAAATAAAAATATGTTGAATCAGAGGTTGGAAAAACAAAAAGAACAACTTGTGTCCCTGTCTAAAGAGCTGGAAGAGGCCACAGATGGCAAACTGATATTCTTCACAAACATATCGCATGAATTAAAAACTCCACTCACTCTCATTCTTGGGCCTGTAGAGTCTCTGTTAGCTACCGAAAATTTGAACAATGAGCAGAAAAAACTTTTGACCTTGATGAAGCTGAATAGCAGGCGTCTGTTCAATCTGATATCTCAGATCATAGAGTTCAGAAGCTATGAGAATGGCAAAATGGAAGCCCATTTTGTCCGTGCTGATATGAGGTTGTTTTTAGACGACCTAAGCACCGCTTTTGAAAGTTATATAAAACAGAAAGATGTGAATTTCTTGTTTGTATGCGAAAGTGATTCTTTTGATATGTCTTTTGATAAGGAAAAGGTAGAGAAGATATATTTCAATCTCCTTTCAAATGCTTTTAAATATTTAAAAAAAGGCGGTTTACTAGAGGTCAGATTATCGCGAATCTTTAAAAATGGTAAAGAATATGCCAGTATACAAGTCTTTAATGAAGGTAAGCTAATACCGAAGGATAAGATAAACAGCATATTCAAACGCTTTTATAAAGTCAATTACCATGATGCCGGCACGGGTATTGGCTTAGCATTCACCAGTGCACTGGTTGATATACATCATGGCGAAATCTCTGTAGAGAGTGAGAATAAAGGGACTACTTTTGAGGTATTATTACCCATCGAGCAGGTCTATACGGAAGATTCTGTCGATTATCTTTCTCAAAAAGAATATATTCAGGATCAGTACGCTTTGGAAGTGCAGGATTCAAATCGTTTTGCCTTAACAGAGGATATACCTGATGAAAATAAACCAGTGATTCTCCTTATTGAGGATAATGCAGAAGTACGCGATTATTTTCGCCTGATGCTGGCCAAGGAGTATACACTGATTGAAGCCGAAGATGGGAACGACGGTATTAATAAAACAATAAAATATATTCCTGATGTGGTTATTAGCGATGTCCTGATGCCTAATATGAATGGCTTTGAGGTGTGTCAGATCCTCAAGAAGAATAGTCTGACATGCCATATTCCTATCATATTACTTACAGCCTGTGCCCTTGAAGAGCAGATGGTAGAGGGATTTGAAAGTGGTGCTGATGCTTATATCTCAAAGCCCTTCAATGCTGAGATTCTGAAGATAAGGATACGTAAGTTGATTGAAAACCGGATCAAGATAAAAGATACCTTTAGTATGAGTCTGGTCAATGAAAACAAGAAAAGTACAATTGCTCAGAACGAACAGGATTTTATCAACAAATTTCAGGAGAATGTAATAGAGAATATTTCAGATTCGGATCTGAGCGTAGATAATATTGCCCGAAATATGGGGCTTTCCCGTGTGCAGCTATACCGGAAAATAAAATCAGTAACAGAGCATTCTCCAAATGAATTGATACGAATTGTGAGACTGAAATATGCATTGAAACTTCTATCTTCGGGACTCTCAGTGGCTGAAGTTGCCTATAGTTCTGGTTTTTCGTCATCTTCTTATTTTACAAAATGCTTTAAGGAGTTTTATAAAGAAACACCCAGCGATTATATAAAACTAAAGACCGATGAACGATAGGAGTTTGCATAGATTATAATGTCCTGAAAAGTAAAGAGACAGCCATATTGGCTGTCTCTTTACTTTTTTGTTATTCTGGGAGTTTAATAATCGCTTCATCAAAATTCATTTCACTATATTTCTTTTTTAATTTATCATCTAGATCAGTTTTGTTGTCTGTAAACGAAACTAACCCTGTATCAAAGTGCCAGGTTCCAACATAATAGATTGAGTTTGGCCTGATTTCTATGTAATATGGTTCTAACTTATCAGGGTTTATTGTTCCGCTTTTAACTCCTTTAGTATAATCTTTCGTTGATGTATCAATGTTTTTAAATATACGTTCTTCATGCATTTCACCCCCATACCATTTACTTTTAGTCCAAAAATAACTAAATACCTTGTACATTCCTGGCTTAATATAATAACAGAACGGATTTTCCTTACCGGATTTCATTGTTCCTTTTACATTAAATGTGTACATTTTATCAGTTACAACATCATGAAATCTAATTTCTTGAGGAAAACCTCCACTTGTAAAGCCTAATCGTTGTATAAACAATCCGTAGATGATAGATGTACTATCATTTAGTTCTTTAGATGAATCTGCTTTTTTTAAGCTTTCGATTTTTTGAGCACTAACATTAGTTGTTACTCCTATTATCAAAAAAGATAGTATAAATAAATACTTCATCATAGTGTTTTTCATTAGTTATTTGTATGTTACAAATGTAATTACAAAGTGTATTCTCTGTTATTTTTTTATGAGAAAATTCAGTGGCTGAGGAAAATTTTATTTTAAGACTGAATATCTTGTATGATGAATTAATAAATACTTTTATTCACTGTCGTTGTCCATAAAGAATTGAGTTATCTGATTTATATCTCCGTCAGTCTTGGCGGGTTTTATACCTAGCAGGGTTGCTATTAATGAATAAATAGCAGTATTGTCGAATGTGCTGCCTTTATATCCACTCTTGAAATCGGGGCCATAGGCAAAAAATATAACATGCATATCGCTACATGCTATATCGTATCCATGCGCACCCTTGATAGGTAATGGTTTAAATCCGAACTGCCAGCCACAATCAGCAATTACAACCAAATCGCCGATATTCTCATTCGTTCCGTAATTGAGCGATGATGGTATATCTTCCTTCTCGAAAACACGGATATGCTCTACCCCTGATAGAGCAATGCGAATAGAATCCCGATATTGAGGACTACAGAAAACCGATGATGGATTAGCTCCTACAATACGGTCATACCACTCAGGCTTTAGATAATCGCTTATGTTTATAAAGCGTTCGGGGGAAATATCAGTCATGCCATGATCTGAAGTTACAATCAGATTCACCTGATCAGAAAAAGGAAGCTGCTCAATGCCTTTCATCAGTACGCCTACCAGGCTATCCATTGTTTGCACTGTCTGATGTGTTTCCTCTCCGCGAGGCCCCGAGCGATGACCGGCTCCATCGGGTTCCTCCATATATAGGGTAATAAGGTGTGGACGTTCGGTTTCTTCCTTATTGAGCCAGGCTAGAGCAGTATCTATTCTTTCGGCAAAGCTCAAACGAGGCTCATTCGCCCACTCCTTGTAGTATGTCGGGTATATACCTTTTATATCTATGTCAGAGCCAATCCAATAAAGACTACCTGCTGTGACTCCCTGTTTCTCGGCTGTAATCCAAATAGGCTCACCTTTGTAGTAAGCAGGATTGTTGCGGGTAATAGAATCCCCTATACTGTACTGTATTTCGTTTTTCCTGTCCCAGAAAGAGTTGTTGATTATCCCGTGGTGATCGGGAACCAGACCGGTTACTAGTGTATAATGATTGGGAAATGTAGACGATGGATAAGACGGGCGCATGGTGGCGCTGACTCCTCTGCGAGACATTTCTTCAAGATTTGGGGTATTGTGCATTTGAGGATAATCCCATCTGAAGCCATCTAATGAAACGATGATTGTATAATTCTTACTTTCTGTTTTCCCGTTACCGGCAAATGTAAATCCGGTGATAAAAATCAATAGAGCGAATATAAAAGTCTTATAATAAAATTGCATCTGTGTATTATTTATATTAAAAAAAATTCGGGCATTGCAATCTAGTTAACAATACCCGAAAAAAGAGATGTATGAAAAGAAAGCGAAATTAGAAGGTATATTTCAGTCCTACCTGACCTCTCCAGCGAGAATAGTAGTCACTATATGAACGCATGTTGAAATCGGCATCATGTAAAAACTGGAACTGACCATTGCGGTAATTAATAGGGCTGTAATAAGTAGATGATCCTCCGGCAGAAGCATAGCGACCCCATTTCTTATTCAGCATATTTCCTACATTTAATATATCGAATGAAAGCTCAAGAGAGTGAACCTTGTTACATACATTGAAGTTTAGTTTCTGTGCGATATGGAAATCGAAATGATGCTCAAATTTCTCATTGTCGGCGTAGCGCTCATAATATGAACCTTGATTTTTATTCAGGTAAGGGTCGTTGGCAATCCAGGCTTTCATATTAGCTCTTTGCTGATCAGCCGAATAAGCACTGGTAGCCAAAAATGGCATTTGGTCTATCTGAGCATTGGTAGGAATAAAGATCAGGTCGTTACCATTCGAACTATCTCCGTTTAGGTCACCATTGTAATATATAGAATAAGGAGCTCCTGACGAACCTGTATAGATCAAACCAACAGTAGTTGTCCACGAATTGCAGCCGGTGTTACCATATTCTTTGTGGTAGAATACAGATGCATTGATACGGTGAGGTATATTAAAGGCTGAGAATCCTAGTTCAGGATCGTTCGAATTACCTCTTGTATAGTTATAAGCCCAGTTTGATTGTGCTACAGAAGATGTACCACTATTCAATGATTTGGAACGAGTGAATGTATAAGAGGCCATCAGGTCTAAGCCGAAATCAAATTTCTTTTCGCCTTTTAGAGATAAATTGTATGAATAACCTTTACTTGTATTCGACAGGGCATAAATATATGCGTAGTCGGTTCCTGTAGTTGTTCTGCTAAACATCGGACGTTGGTCGAAGTCCATACCGGTAACAGTTTCACCAAGAGTTTTTCCATTCACATCGTAAGCCAGATTTTGATAAAGGATATCGTTCAGTGTTTTAGAGTAGATAGCTTCAGCTGTCCAGTCTATACCACCCAATTCAAAATCAAGACCTAAATTTAAGCGGAAGTTCTGAGCGAATTTGAAATCATCGCTGAATACATTGATCGTCTGGCTACCGGCAGCGGTCAATTTATCGGTATTTTCTTTTTGTCTGTTAGGGTCCAGTATCAAAGATAAATTACCGGTAGAAGTAGTATTGTATGTCGATAACTGGATACCTGTATTTGAGAAGTTATTGCTTAGCCATACAAATGGAATACGTCCTGTAAAAATACCGGCTCCTCCTCTAAGAACAAATTTATTATCTTCACCAGCATTCCAGCGGAAGCCCAGACGCGGAGAGAACAATGGAGTACTGCTCAATTTCTGATTCGTTTTGAAACCCCAGCCTTTAGATGCTGCGTATTCATTAAAGCCTGCATTTTCGGTAGGTGTATCAAAGAATAGGGGAATATCCATGCGCAAACCCAGAGTCAGATCCAGTTTGTCGGTAACATTCCATTTGTCTTGAGCATATACACCTAATTGTCCGGCTCCAAATGCTGCTTTCCACAGAGGATCGCCTGTTACATTTACATTTGCCTGCGAAAATCTATACTGACGGATCTTGCCTGCGTAAAAATCATCGAGATTACTAAAATAGTATGTACCGTATGCGTCCTGAATGAAAAGGTTGGCAAAATTATAGAACTCATTGTGTGTACCGAATGTCAGAGTATGATTGCCTTTATACAGTGTGAGGTTATCGGTGAAAGACCAGATATCCTGATCGAGAGAGTTGGCCATAGAAGAGCGTTCGTTACCGATATTTAATGTACCGTCTCCTACATTTGAAATCTGAATCATCGGAAATGGTGATCCCGGATCGCGTTGATCCCGTACACGTACGTATGATGTACGGAACTCGTTGCTTATATTATCTGAAAAACGGCTTTGTAACTCTGCTACAAACGTATTTGTTTTGGAAACAAAATCGTAGCTGTAATCAGAACTGTTCAGATTTGAAGCTGAGCTTACACTATTTAATTGTTTTGCAGAAACTAAGCTCCAACGGAAAGAGGCTTTATGTTTGTTATTGATATTCCAGTCTAATTTAGCACCTGCCTTGTCCGATTCTGTATATACATCCGAATTGCTGAATTCACCGTTGTAAGTCACGCCTTGTGCTTCGGCCAAATCCTTTATCGTATTCATTATTTTCTGCGCATCGCTAGAACTTACTTTCGATGCAGGAGCTCCTAGGCCGTAGGCATTAGGATATTTTTTGTTTGCTTTTTCGTAATTAGCAAAAAAGAATAGTTTATTTTTAATAATTGGTCCTCCAAGTGTGAAACCGGCTTGATACTCTGATTGTTTATCATACTTTTCACTGGTCTTGCCGTTCATCAGCGTATATTTTTTACCTATTAGATTTTGATTGTTTCCAAAACCATAGGCTGACCCGTGGAAAGTGTTAGTTCCCGATTTTGTAATAGCATTGATGGCACCACCTGTAAACCCTGACTGACGTACATCGAAAGGTGCAATATTTATTTGAATCTGTTCGATAGTCTCCATAGATATCGGTTGAGTTCCCGCTTGTCCTCCATTAGAGCCATTTCCGGTGAGACCGAAAACGTCATTATTCATTGCCCCGTCTATCTGAAAACTATTGTATCGGTTATTGATCCCTGCAAAGGAGATTGCTCCTGCATTACTAATATTAACTTGTGGATTAGTGCGGATAACATCAGCAATACCGTGTGTGATAGAAGGCATACGACTGATCTCATCGGCATTCATGCTGGCTGCTGCTCCTGTTTTATTGGCAGCTATACCCGCATTTCCCACTACTACCACCTCATTTAATGATAGGGTAGACTCATTCAGACTTGTAGAGATATTGGTCGTTTCTCCCAGTGTTAGATGGATGTCGGAGAAAACGGTTGTTTCATATCCTACATATGAGATTCTGATTCTGTAAGGGCCTCCGGCACGCATGCCCTGAATAGTATAGCGGCCATCAGTATTTGTAGCTCCGCCATAGAAAGTACCTGATGGTTCATGTACAGCCTGAACCGTAGCTCCAATGATTACCTCATTGTGTAGATCTGTTATTTTACCACTCATCGACGATGTGGTAACCTGAGCAGATGCAAAGTAATTTATACCCGAAATAATGAACACTAATAAAATAATTCTTTTCATATAGTTTACCTATTTTTATTTGGCACAAAACAACAGAAAAAGAATTTCTTTATGCTTAACTAAAAGTTACGTTTTTGTAAAGTTGTAAGTTGAAGGAATGTTAAAATCGGATTATGAGGCTATGCTGCTTTTTTTAGGATTGAATAGTACCAAGAATAGTATGCCTAGAACAAGCGCATATCCGGAAAAGACAAACCATATACTCTCCCAGTTGCGATATCCGTCGGCATTTGTGAAATGGTCTACTACCCATCCGCTGAGTTTGGTGCCGATTATAGTGCCTACGCCATTGGTCATGAATATAAAAATTCCCTGTGCGCTTACCCGTATCGACGGCTTTACCTGTTGCTCGATAAAAAGTGAACCCGAAATCTGAAAGAAATCAAATGCCAGCCCATATACCACCATAGAGAGTAGAAGGAATACAAAACCGCTACCTGGATCTCCTATTCCGAAAAGGCCAAAACGGAGAACCCACCCTCCGATACTCATCAGCATAACAGTCTTGATGCCATACTTCCTCAGAAAGAAAGGAATAGCCAATATAAATAATGCTTCGGAAATCTGAGAAATGGAAGTCAGTATTCCGGGATGTCTGACGGTAAATGAATCTGAATAAATATCCACAAGCGAGAAGTCGGTCAGAAACGGCTGCCCGAAAGTATTTGTTATTTGTAGAGCCGACCCTATCAACATCGAAAAGATAAAAAATACAGCCATTTGTCTTTTTTTGAAGAGGTACAAGGCATCCAGCCCTAATATGCTTCTTATAGAAGTATTTTCTAACGATGGTTCTCTTATGTACTTTGGCAAGGTGAGGGCGTAAATGCCATACAGCAGAGAAGCTGCGCTTGCCAGATATATTTGATAATTAGATGTTGTCCATTGGCATATGTCTACCAACCACATTGCACCGATAAAGCCGACTGTTCCCCATACCCTGATGGGTGGAAAAGACTTGATGACATCCAATCCATTCGACTTTAATGTATTGTATGCAAGACTGTTTGATAGTCCGAGTGTGCTCATATACATGCAATTATATAATAGCATAAGCCAGAAGAACTGCTCGAACACTATTGTTTCCGATAAAAGAAATAAAATGAGTCCTCCTCCAATATGCAGTATACACAACAGGCGTTCGGCATTGATCCATTTATCTGCGATTATACCTATCACAGTTGGCATTATAACTGCGGCAATACCCATTGTTGCAAACACACTTGCTATCTGGCTGCCTGTAAATTCTAAAGAGTTGCCTAAGTATACACCTAGGGACGTAAGCCATGCTCCCCAAATAAAGAATTGTAGAAAATTCATTATTGTGAGCCTGATTTTAATACTCATACTATAATATTTAAGGTTAAAAACAATTGTTAAGAATAAATGCAAGTCTGATTCCTGCTCGTTGTAATTGTAGCTCTACGATGTGTTTATATTTGTAAGAATAGCCGTAGGATAGCTCCTTTTGGCTCTGAACATCAGAATATATTCCGTTAGTTATTTGATATGTTCCGAAAAGCCAGTCAGAGAGGTTACCCTCCTGTATTAGTTTTTTTTGCCATTTGGGTATATTAGCGAGTATGGATGCATATTCAGTATAGCTGTATTGTTCAAAATCTATCAGATAAGAATCCCATATTGCATGGATATTGCTGTTCTCCTTAAACCATTTTACCGAAATCTTATTACCCCCTAAATCTTCTTCTCTCCCTATGTGCATAGGCTGATGTAAATCGCCTACAAGATGTATAATGAAGTTGAGGGCTACGCGGCGATCTTCTGTTGTAGCTTTCTTGTTTCTTAAAATTGCTTCTAATTTTGGGATCTCGCTATATACATTTTCCTGTCTAACAGCATCAATTGCTTTCTGGAATGTTGGCCTGTCCAGATTAGACGGAATATTTATGTAATGCCAAACATATGTGTGCTCCCATATGCCGGTAGTGTCGGATCGTATTTGATCAGCCCAGTCGGATGAATAGGCCATGGGGTAACCGTTTAATAATTCTTTGATCTCTTTGCGTGATTTTTTGTTCAGATTTTGCTCTGCGATTTGTGCTATTATTCTGTGTCCGCTTTTACCCCATGCGTTTATTGAGGTGTAGGAAAAGGAAATAAGTAAAATAAGTAATAGTAGCGCTCTTTTCATAATCTCAATTGATGTTTATTCTTTTCATATATCAAAGAATCTGTCTCGATTCTCTCCAAACTATATTGGATGTTTGTATCTAATAAGAACCGGAGATACTGCTATACACCTAGCATCTCCGGTTTTTCTCTTTTATAGAGGCGTCGATATAAAGTAAATATTACAAAAAATCTATTCTCCAATGCTGTATGCAAAGGGATATTATTTTTGTTACAAAAATTTTACAAGACTATTATAAAAAGGTTAACATTTTGCAGGCGGTTATGGTTTACATACCAATCCGGTGCAATTAAAGAAGATTTATACTCCTTTTCTGTTTTTATATACAATAGTGCAACCGTATTACTTAACATGCAGTATCTATTTCTATTAGTATTTATAAGGAGAATAAGAGTTTAGAAAAAACAGTTTGTTATATTTGCACCAGATTCAATTATATGAAGTGACAATGTCTTTTCCATTTACAAATCAGAATAGCAATTTATCAGATTGTTGGCTTTCATTTATCAATGGAGACAAAGACGCTTTTTCCGAGTTTTATAATCAGAGCTATAATATGCTCTATTCGTACGGAATGGGACTTGGATTGGAATCTCAGAAAATAAGAGATATTATTCACGATATTTTTGTTCGGTTGTATGTCAATCCTGATTTAATAAACGATTCTTCTACCCTAAAGCCATTTCTCCTGAGGTCGGTGAGGAATGCATTTCTTAATTTGAAAAAGATAGAGAATCGTTACACAGATCTCGATCAGGTAGATTTTGATCTGAAGTACTCTGTCGTAACTAACGACACAGAAGCTTTAGAAACGCAGGAACATATAGAATATCAGGTCAATAACATCCTATCCGCACTCACGCCCAGACAAAAAGAAATTATTTATCTACGCTTCATGCATCAGATGGATTATGGAGAAATATCCCAGATAATGTCACTGTCGGAGCAAGCTGCCCGCAATTTGCTGCATCGTGCTATAACAAAGGCCAGAGACAATGGAAATAGCAAAGAGTTATTGGTTCTCATCATCCTGTGCGTTCATATATATTGACCATTTCTTCAACCTATCGGCATTAATTAATAAAAATATGAAGACGGACTGATTACAAAATTGATCTTCGATTGTATTATATAGAAATGGTAGTTGTTTTTATATGATACATTACAATAAGGTTGAAGATTTTTTGCTTGATGATAATTTTGTCCATCTGGTACAAAGCTATGATAGAAAGTCTCTCGATCTTTTCATCGAGTCTCACTCTGACAAGGAGGATTTGATTAAGCAAGCCATGTTGCTTATCCGTAATGTTAGAATAGAGCCTGATTTAGCAGCTCAGGAGATTATTAATGAGGACTGGGAAGTAGTTAAGTCTTCCATTAGTAGAGGCAAAAAGAGACGATCCTTTTTCAAGATAAGTACTGTTGCTGCCGTAGCTTTAGTCCTTATTGTATCTTATATCTTCATCCTCCAGGCTCCCCGACATCCGTCCAAAAATAATGAATTACTATCGGCTCTCGATTCTATAAGCTTAAATACCAGTGAAGTGCGCATTGTGTCAGGCGACTCATATACTTATGTGAATGAAAATGACACTATAAAGCAAACGAATGAAGGTAGTTTGATTGTCGGTAAAGACGAAATAGATATGGATAATATCAAGGAGCAATTTTTGCAATTAATTGTTCCCAATGGCAGGCGTGCCACTATCAAATTTAGTGATGGCACATTTGCCTGGATAAATTCGGGATCGAAACTGATGTACCCTAAAAAGTTTGCAGGAGCAACGCGTGACATATATATAGACGGAGAAATGTATCTGGATGTGGTTAAAGACGAACAGCATCCTTTTGTCATACACACAAGTAAATTTGATGTGAAAGTCTTGGGAACGCAATTTAATATTTCAGCTTACAATAAAGACAATTCAAATTCAGTCGTTTTGGTGGCCGGTAAAGTTGAGGTTACTTGTTCCGGTAAAAAAGGAACTCTTATGCCCGAACAAGGATTTTTTCTGGAAGAAGGCAAGGAGAGTATAAAAAATGTTGATGTATATAAATATATATGCTGGAAAGAAGGAGTAATGGTATTCGATGCCGAGTCGTTAAGCTCTATAATAAAAAAACTGAGCCGATATTACAATGTCGAAATACACGCCGATGAGAAATATATGTCAGATGTATATAAGGGCAAATTGGATCTGAAAGACTCTGTCGAAGATGTATTAAAAAGCATCTCTCTATCTAGTCCTTTTATCGTAAGAAAAGAAAATAACATTATATATATAAAATAAAGAGAGTTTTTACAGTCACGTGTGTGCGCAAACACTATCGGGCTTATTTAACGTTTTATACCTAAAATCTAAACTATGAAGAAATGTAAGAAAGTACCATGTTTTAAAGTTCAAACGTAGAATCATTATTCATTAACCTTTTACAATCAATGAATTTTCAGTTCACTCAAAAATCTTTAATCTTATGAAAAAAACACCAAAGCCTTTTAACGATTGTAGGCATAGCAATCTTTTCCTGAAGATGACAAAATTACTCATCGTATTGTTACTATTTAGTGTCAATACTGTATATTCAGCAAGTGCGCATTCACAGACAGCAAACCTGTCATTGAACGTGAAGAATGTTACGCTCGACAAGCTATTTACCGAAATAGAAAACTCTACGGAGTATGTTTTCTTTTACAAAAAGGATATTCTGAATGGAGAAAGAATATCAGTGAAAGCCGATAATAAGAACCTAGAGGAGATATTAAACAGTATATTATTACCCCGCAATATGAACTATCACATCAAAGGGAAGCAAATAATTGTTGTAAAAAATGAATTGTCGGAACAAGCCCTATCGGAACAACAACAGAAACCAAGCTACAGAGTAAAAGGGCGTATCTTGGACCATGCCGGTGAACCTCTGATTGGCGTGTCGATAGTACAAAAAGGGACTACAGCCGGTACGCTGACCGATGTCGAAGGACATTTCTCTATCAATCTTCCCGACGAGAACTCCATTCTGGTTATATCTTATATCGGTTATGTGACTCAGGAAGTCGCAGTGAAAGGAAAAACTGAATTGAATATTACATTAAACGAGAGTACTGCAGCGCTGGAGGAAGTAGTAGTAATAGGCTATGGAGTAGTAAAGAAAAAAGATCTTACAGGTTCGGTCGGACAATTATCTTCCGAACGGACAAAGGATCTGAAAGTATCGGATGCAACTCAGGTTATGGCAGGACAAATAGCCGGAGTGCAGATACAGCAGATTGGTGGAGCACCCGGACAAGGAGCTACAATAAGGGTTCGTGGATCGGGTTCTATCTCGGCCTCCAGTTCACCGTTGTATGTCGTTGACGGATACCCTTTGGGCGATCAGAATCTCAATTCGGTCAATCCCAGTGATATTGAATCTATCGAAGTGCTGAAAGATGCATCGGCAGCAGCCATCTATGGATCGCGTGCTGCTAACGGAGTAGTGCTTGTTACTACCAAGTCAGGTAAAGCAGGCAAAGTAAATGTCAATCTTGATATGTATTATGGATTTCAGAATGTGACTAAAAAGATGGATATGCTCGATGCGCAGGAGTTTGCAATATTTAGTAAAGAAGCATTTAATAATAATTATGTAGACAGAGTAGCAGGAGCAAAAGCGAGTGATCCGTTAACTTCTCGTCCTGCCGGAAACCGTTATCGCTATCCGGCCATATATGACGATGCTACTGCAATGGCAGCCATTGGAGCCGGTACAGACTGGCAAGATGAAATATTCAGATCAGCGCCCATTCAGAACTATCAGCTGACTGTAACGGGAGGAGATCAGAAGACAAAATACATGTTTTCCGGCGGATACTTTGGTCAGGACGGAATTGTCATAGGCAGTGATTGTACGTCTTCAAACTAATGTGCACTACTCTCACTTAAGTGTTTTGTCTTTCAAACTTAGTTAATTTGATTCATATTTTTCCTTTTCAAGCCCTCATTTTTAGGATGAGAGGGCATTAAAAAGGAAAACTATTTAGTTTGGTGTGTTTTGAGCAAATAATTTGTTTCTTTCATAAGTTAATCTTCTGTTTTTTAATGACCTTTGTTTTATCCTTTGGCGTTCTAGTAATATTCTTTCTCCTCGTCCCAAATACTTATCTTCAGGCGTCAAATTATTGATAGACTCGTGGTAGCGTTCTTTGTTGTAGAACTCTACGTATTCCATGATAGCTTCCTTTAGCTGCTCAGGAGAATAGTAATGTTGCAAATTAACCACCGACTTGATTGACCTGTGATACCTCTCAATCTTGCCTTGAGTTTGTGGATGTGCTGGTGCTCCATGAATTTGCTCAATGCTGTATTTTGCTGTTAAAAAGCTCTTCAAATCTTGCGATATGTAACACGATCCATTGTCAGACAACAATTTAGGAGGTGATTTAATCTTTATTTTTAACATTGCAGCATTTACAGAACTCATTGCAAAATGGTGCAAAACGAAGAAGTATAATAGTTACCAAATATATCTGAAAAATTTGCTCTGAAAAATAGAGCAAATTACAACATATTAATATTTTGCGTTAACATCAGTTTATTAAGCATTTAGTATAAGTAATTTTTTAAAAGCACAAGACATTGAATTATAGTCAGTTTCTTCTCCTTAGGATATATTCACTCCTACCAAGTATAAAGCCCAAACTTTAATCGTTATTTTTTCAAGTCATCCAACCCTTTGCGATTCTTTTCTGCTCGCTTATTAGCCTTATCCGCTCGTTTCTCTTTTAGATTCTTTTGAGGAGCTTTTCTGTCTGCTCTATCTTTTCCTTTTTCTTCTTTTGACATAGTTTTTTTGTTTTAAATAATTTTTCAAGATCAGGATTTCTTATCGAAAATATATTACATAATTAAAACTATAAGTTACATAATTAATAGTTTCAACACTTTTGATGACTTTACCTAAGAATTATGTAACTTATTGAAGATATTATGTAACACAAACACCCATAAATCAGCATACCTTTTAAAATAAACAGAAGAAACAAATATGTTAGATTTTAGAAGTTATAAGAAATTCCAAAACAAAGTCAATAATAAACCTTTTTACGGTGAATTGTTTAATACAGAACAGTTGGCAGAGTATTCGAAAGCACTTGGAGAGGATCATCAGGCAACAGGGAGTACACAGAGTAATTATCTGCGAGAGCAATTAGATTATAATGATGGTGTTCTGTACGATTTCAATAATGAAATGTTAACAAGTAGCAATCGAAGTTATGTAACTCCCGCTATCGAATGGATGATCGACAATTTTTATTTAATTGAAGAGCATATTTTATTAGCCCGACATCACTACCCCAAGGAGTATAACCAAGAACTTCCTTGTCTCTTAAAAGGTGAATATAAAGGGATACCCCGTATATATTCTTCAGTCATAGAACTCATCTCCCATACAGATTCTCAGATTGATATAGAATCACTTTCTGCTTTTTATAAGGCATACCAAATAAAATCTGCCCTCAAGATAGGAGAGCTCTGGGCAATCCCTATTATGTTACGGTTAGCGTTAATCGAAAATTTGCAACGTATTGCAACTCGATTACAGTTAAATACGAAACATCGTGATATAGCAAAAATGTGGGTCGACAAGCTGGAGGATATTGCTCTCAAAAAGCCCTCTAAATTGATTGAGATAGTAGCTGATATGGCACATTCCGATATCCCGACATCCGGTTCTTTTGTCTCAGAATTCAGTCAACGGTTATCGTCTCAAAATTCGGCATTACAGATAGCCCGCAATTGGCTCGAACAAAAACTGGCGGAAGATGGACTTTTCATAGACGAGCTGATTTATCAGGAAAATCAAAATCAGGCAGTAAATCAATTATCTGTCAGTCATATCATAAATAGTCTCCGGTTTATAAATACAACCGACTGGAAAATATTTGTTGAAAAACAAAGTATTGTAGAGCAAATCTTACTTAAAGATCCCTCCGGAACTTATGGATCTATGGATTTTAATACTCGTGACCATTATAGACATATTATAGAATCATTAGCACAAAACAGCCTTAGATCAGAGATTGAAATCGCTCAATCTGCAATTACATTAACCCAATTGTATAAAGATACAGGCAGACAACAAGCTCATGTGGGCTATTTTTTAATAGGTAATGGAAAATATTTACTCAACAAAGAAATTGATGTAAAAAAGACTATCACTACAAGAATAAAAAATGTATTCAGAGGTGTTCCTTTAGCTATTTATGCCGGATCTATAGCTATAATATCTATACTTGGATTTATCCTATTTGTTTCTATTTTCCAATCCAAAGAAATATCAATAACACATTGGCATTTTATAATCTTATCGTTCCTTTTCTTTATTTTCATTAACCAATTTGCTATATTTTTTGTCAATTGGATAATTACTCTTTTTGCAAAACCGGATATTCTGCCCCGACTTGATTTTTCCAAATCAATACCGACTGAATGCCGCACAATGGTGGTTATTCCAACCATCATTTCAAATGAGGAAAATGTTGATAGTTTAATTTCCCAATTGGAACTTCATTATCTGTCGAATAGAAATACCAATCTTCATTTTGGATTATTGACAGACTTTCCGGATGCACCTAAAGAGAAAGAGGCCTCCGATGATCTTTTGCTCAATCTGGCACGTTTGGGAATTGAAAATCTCAATAAAAAGTACAAGATTGATAACGGCACTCTGTTCTATTTGTTTCATCGACCTCGTCAATGGAATCCGAAAGAAAAAACGTGGATGGGCTATGAGCGGAAAAGGGGTAAGCTAATGGAATTTAATTCACTACTAAGAGGGAAGGAAAACAATTGCTTCTCGCACATTGAAGGAGACCGATCTATATTGCCGAGCTTTAAGTATGTGATAACCTTAGATGCAGACACACAATTGTCTCCCGACACCGCTCATAAACTGATAGGAACAATGGCTCACCCACTGAATCAAGCAGAACTTGATGTGAAACGAAATGTTGTAGTCAGGGGTTATGGTATTCTTCAACCCCGTGTTTCGTCCAATCTTGTAAGCAGTCAATGTTCCCCTTTCTCACGCTTGTTTACAGGCGATTCGGGTATTGACATTTACACCCGAACCGTATCCGATGTCTATCAGGATGTGTTTCACGAAGGTTCTTATATGGGTAAAGGTATTTATGATGTAGATACTTTTGAAACCAGCTTAAACAACCGTTTTCCTGAGAACAAAATACTTAGCCACGATTTGTTGGAGTCATCCTATATACGCTCCGGACTTGTTAGCGATATAGAAGTTTCCGAATCATTTCCCCCGGGTTATAATATGGATGCAAACCGTCGTTTTCGTTGGATACGGGGAGACTGGCAAATCTTACAATGGGTATTGCCTTGCGTTCCTAATTCGGGTAAAGGTTTTTCCAAAAATCCTATTTCGAGTTTAAGCAAATGGAAAATACTTGATAATTTACGCCGAAGTATAGTCTCGCCTGCAACATTGTTATTCTTGATCGGATTTGCCATATTGTTTCCTCAAAAACTTTGGTCAGGTCTATTGTTGATACTTCTCATTACCGTTCTCCCTTTTGTATTGGAGAATACAACCAGCTCTTTACGCAAAGCAAAAGACCAATCGTGGAAACTCCATTTATGGGAGGTCTTAGAAAAAAGCATGCATCAATTCAAGCAGGTTCTATTTGCATTAGTTGTTCTCCCATACGAAGCCTATCTCTGTGTAAAAGCAATTATTGTCACTCTTTGGCGACTGACTATATCTCATAAACATCTGATGCAATGGCAAACCTCTGCCGATGTAGAGAAAAAAGCAGTTAATACACTATCGGGATTCTATAACAGGATGTGGTTTTCGCCTGTAATGGCTATTCTGTGCGGAATATCGTTAGGTATATACAACCCGATCTTACTATACGTTTCTCCGTTTTTATTTATATGGATAATTGCTCCATATATCGCATGGCGTGCAAGTTGTCCTATAATCCCCAAAATATCTAAAATAACAAATGAGCAAGATCTTCTATTACACCGTATAGCCCGTAAAACCTGGCATTTTTTCGAAGTTTTCGTTAATGAAAAAGAGAATTGGTTAGCACCCGACAATTTTCAGGAAACACCTAATCCTGCTATTGCTTCCCGGACTTCTCCTACCAATATAGGTCTGTCGTTATTAGCCAATTTATCCGCTTTTGATTTAGGATACCTGACAGCCGGAAAGTTTGTAGAGCGAACTAAGCTGACCTTTGATACTATGACAAAACTGCAAAAACACAGGGGGCATCTGTATAATTGGTATAATACTGAAACACTTGAGCCTATGTTCCCGCTGTATGTTTCGAGTGTAGATAGTGGTAATCTGGCAGGGCATTTGCTTACACTCACCCAAGGGCTAAGGGAATTAGAAAAAGACAATATTTACAAGCCTGTTATTTTCGAAGGGATGCTTGACACTGTACAGACAATGA